>JAUYKX010000223.1 GCA_030699055.1 Candidatus Nanopelagicales bacterium | reverse complement strand
GAAGTCGAAGACCGGGCGTGGGCATTTCGTCGTGATCGGAAGATCGGGCGGGGAACGTTGCGTTCAACCTACGTTGTGGCCTACCGCGGCTTCGTCGCCAATCAGCTCAGCAGCAAGAAGGCCTACATCCGAATCCGCGTCATGGAAGAACCTGTTCTGCCCGCGACTGATGCCCTGCCGAACAGCCAGCTTCTGCGGACCAACATCCGCCGATTTGTCGCCCTCGCCTTCCCCGGCGTGCGAGTGAGGATCACCATCGGCGACTTCGTGGCCGACGCCATCACCGACCGCCACGGATTCGCGACGGTTCAGATTCCGGCCGTGGATCTCGAGCCCGGTTGGGGGCATTACGAATGCCAGACCATGCCGACCGATCCGACCGAGGACCCGGTAAGGGCGACCGGCGAAGTATTGGTCCCCGACCCCGAGGCCCCTCTCGGAGTGGTCAGTGATGTCGATGACACGGTCCTGCGGACCGGCATGAGTGAGGGTCTGTCAGCTATTCGCAACACATTGCTGGGTACAGCGGGAACCAGGCGGGCCATTCCGGGCATGGCCGCCCTGTACCGCGAACTCGGTGGCGCGGCCGACCCATGCGTCTCCCCCGCCTTCCACTACGTGTCGACGGGCCCGTGGAACCTCTACGACATGCTCGTTGACTTTCTGGAGATTCGCGGATTTCCGGCGGGTCCGTTGTTTCTCACCGACTGGGCCCCTCAGGAGCGTTTCGTGGTGAGATCCGGGCAGGGGCACAAGCTCAGTACTTTGGAGCGACTGTTCAACGCATATCCGGACACGAAGTTCATCTTGTTCGGTGACTCGGGTCAGAAGGATCCCGATACCTATGTGGAAGCCGCGCGCCGGTGGCCAGACAACGTGACAGCCATCGTGATCCGCGACGTCGGAAATCAGCTACCGGCGCGCACCGCGCAGCTGCGCCGGCAGGTCGAAGAAGTCGCCGAAGAGCACATCAGCATGTGCCTGGCGTCCGACGCCGTCGATGCCGCACGATTCCTGGTGGGTCTGGAATTGCTGGAACCGGCTTCGGTCGAAGTCGTCCGAGAGGCCATGGGGGCCGACACTCCCTCCATCGAGCCGTCCTGACCTCGATCGGCCGGACGCCCACGTAGGCTGTCACCTCATGGCGCGCAAAGACGGAAAGCCGGGTCGCATCGCGCAGATCCGCCAGACCTACTCACTGACCAAGCAGGCCGACCCCAAGGTTGGTTGGATCCTGCTAGCGATCTTCGTTGGCATAACGGCCTTATTCGCCATCGTCGGACTGCTACTGGGCATGCTTCCGCTCCTGCTGCCGATTGGTGTGCCGATCGCGGTCTTGGTGAGCCTCATCATTTTCGGTCGGCGAGCGGAGCGGGCGGCCTACGCCCAGATCGAGGGACAGGCCGGCGCAGCGGCCGCTGTCCTCAAGTCGATTCGCGGGGCATGGTTTGTCACCCCGGCCGTTTCGATGACCAAAAACCAGGACATCGTCCATCGGGTGGTCGGTCGTCCGGGGGTGATTCTGGTCTCGGAGGGCCCGCACAGCCGGGTGGCCAACCTGCTGGCCAACGAGACGCGCAAGACCGCCCGTTTTGTGCCCGCTGTCCCGATCACCGAGATCGAATGCGGATCGGATGACGGCCAGGGCAGCCTGCGAAAGCTGAACCGCAAGCTCACGAAGCTGCCCAAGGAGCTGCGACCCGCCCAGGTGACCGAGGTCCGTCGACGACTCGAGGCCCTGGGCAACCAACCCGTCGCGGTCCCCAAGGGCCCGCTCCCGCGCAGTCAACGCGCCGCCCGTTTGCCTCGCGGACGGTGAGCTATATGACAACGTCCGTAACATGCTCGCAACAATCGGGCAACCAGGTCGTCACGGCCACTTCGTAACGTGACTTGCCGGTGCCGTGACTTCTCGGGCCCGACCTGAAGCCAGCCCTCATATAGTCATCGCAAACACCATCGACACCCGCGAGGTTTCAACCTCGCGGCCCACGAGGAGGACCGAATGTCCCACCGCCCCAAATTCAAGGATGCCCACGACGTCCTGAAGTTCATCAAGGACCAAGACGTCAGGTTCATCGACGTTCGCTTCTGCGACCTACCGGGAATCATGCAGCACTTCAACGTCCCGGTCGAGTCCGTCGATGAAGCGCTGTTCACTGACGGCCAGATGTTCGACGGCTCTTCAATCAGGGGCTTCCAGGCCATTCACGAGTCCGACATGAAGTTGATTCCCGATGTGTCGACCGCATTCGTCGACCCCTTCCGGGCAGAAAAGACCCTGGTCATGAACTTCTCGATCCGCGACCCATTCACGGACGAGCCGTACAGCCGCGATCCCCGGCAGGTGGCCGCCAAGGCGGAGGCCTACCTGCAGTCGACAGGCATTGCCGACACCTCGTTTTTCGGGGCGGAGGCCGAGTTCTACGTCTTCGATGACGTTCGTTTCGACACTTCACCGAACGCTTCGTACTACCACATCGACTCTGTTGAGGGTTGGTGGAACTCCGGTCGGGTCGAGGAAGGCGGAAATCGCGGTTACAAGACGCGCTACAAGGGCGGATACTTCCCGGTTCCCCCGCTCGATCACTTCGCCGACTTGCGTGATCAGATGAGCAAGACCCTGTTGTCGGTCGGTATCGAGGTGGAGCGCGCTCACCATGAGGTCGGCACGGCTGGGCAAGGCGAGATCAACTACAAGTTCAACACGCTGCTCGCTGCCGCCGACCAGATGATGCTGTTCAAGTACGTCATCAAGAACGTCGCCTGGGCAGCGGGCAAGACCGCCACTTTCATGCCCAAGCCGCTGTTCGGCGACAACGGGTCCGGGATGCACGTCCACCAGTCGATCTGGAAGGGCGGGCAGCCGCTGTTCCACGACCCGAAGGGGTACGCGCAGCTTTCCGAC
>JAUYKX010000220.1 GCA_030699055.1 Candidatus Nanopelagicales bacterium | reverse complement strand
ACGTCCACACCGAGTACTCGATGCTGGACGGGGCGGCGCGAGTAGCTGATCTGTTCGAGCACGCGGCTGCCCAAGGTATGCCTGCGCTGGCGATGACCGATCACGGCAACCTGTACGGCGCGTACGAATTCTGGCGGCAGGGTCGAGCGGCCGGAGTCAAGCCCATCATCGGCCTGGAGGGCTACTACGCTCCCCAGGGTCGACGCGAGCGGGCACCTTTCGACTTCGGCGGTGGGTCGGGCGACCGGGTGAACGAAGACGGGGAGCGGCGTTCCCGGGGTCGGCAGGCCTACACCCACATCACGCTGTGGGCCGAGACGACCAAGGGGATGCACAACCTCTTCCGGCTATCGAGTCTGGCGAGCATCGAGGGCTACTACCGGAAACCCCGATTTGACCGGGAATTGCTATCCGAATACGGCAAGGGCCTGATCGGTACGACCGGTTGTCCGTCGGGTGAGGTCAATCGGTGGCTGCAGGCCGGCAATTACGAGCGGGCCCTTGCCGCGGCAGCCGATTACCGGGATCTGTTGGGTCCCGGTAACTACTTCTGCGAGTTGATGGATCATGGCCTTGGGATCGAGCGACAGCATCGAGACGATCTGCTGCGTATCGCCCGTGACCTTTCTCTTCCACTGGTGGCGACCAACGACCTGCACTACGTGTCGCCGGAGGACGCCGATACTCACGACGTCCTGTTGTGCATCGGTACGCGGACCACTCTCGACGACCCAAAGCGTTTCAAGTTCGATGCCCGGGATTTCTACCTGAAGACCAGTGCCGAGATGCGGTCGTTATGGCGGGATTTCCCCGAAGCCTGTGACAACACCCTCGCCATCGCCGAACGATGCGACGTCGAATTCAATGAGGGAGCCGATTTACTGCCGCGATTTCCGGTTCCGGTCGGCGAGACCGAGGAAACCTGGTTGGTTCGGCAGGTCGAAGAGGGCCTGCTCAAACGTTTTCCGTCCGGAGTTCCCGACGCTCACCGCAGGCAGGCGGAATACGAAATCGGCGTGATCATCCGAATGGGATATCCGGGCTACTTCCTCGTGGTCGCCGACCTGATCCGTCATGCCAAGGAGACCGGTATTCGGGTCGGCCCGGGACGAGGTTCGGCGGCAGGTTCGCTGATCGCCTGGGCGCTCGGGATCACCGAGCTTGACCCGCTGCGGCACGGGTTGCTGTTCGAGCGGTTCCTCAATCCCGAGCGTGTGTCGATGCCGGATATCGACATTGACTTCGACGAGCGCCGACGTGGGGACATGATCAGATACGCCACGGAGAAGTACGGCAGTGATCGCGTCGCTCAGATCGTCACCTACGGTTCGATCAAGGCCAAAGCGGCGATCAAGGACTCCGCTCGAGCACTGGGTGTTCCTTACGCGGTCAGTGATCAGATCACGAAAGCCATGCCTCCGGCGATCATGGGCAAGGACGTTCCGCTGGCCGGGTTGTTCTCTGAGGAACACGACCGTTATGCGGAGGCAGCCGAGTTCAGGGCGCTGTACGAGAGTGACCCCCAGGTCCGGCAGGTGGTGGACACCGCTCGCGGACTGGAAGGCCTCAAACGCCAACCCGGTGTGCATGCGGCCGGCGTCATCTTGTCGCGGGATCCGCTGCTTGATGTGATTCCCGTCTGGAGAAGAGATCAGGACGGCGCCATCATCACCCAATTCGACATGGGCGCGTGTGAAGCCCTGGGTCTGTTGAAGATGGACTTCCTGGGTTTGCGGAATCTCACGGTCCTGGATGACTGCCTGGCCGCGATCAAGGAGAACCGGGGCGAAGCGATCGTCCTGGAGGATCTGAGCCTGGATGACGCCAAGGCGTACGAACTGCTCTCCCGTGGCGACACCCTTGGGGTGTTCCAGCTCGACGGGGCCCCGATGCGGGCGCTGCTGCGTTCCATGGCCCCGGACAACTTCGAGGACATCTCCGCGGTGCTCGCCCTGTACCGCCCCGGACCAATGGGGGCGAATGCGCACAACGACTACGCGGATCGCAAGAACGGGCGCAAGCCCGTGGTTCCGATTCACCCTGAACTGGCCGAACCGCTGTCCGACATCCTGGACGACACCTACGGGTTGATCGTTTACCAGGAGCAGGTGATGGCGATCGCCCAGAAGGTGGCGGGCTACTCGCTGGGCAGCGCGGATCTGTTGCGGCGGGCGATGGGAAAGAAGAAGAAGGAGATCCTCGACCGGGAGTTCGGTCCGTTCAGGGACGGCATGCTCGCCAACGGCTATTCGGAAGACGCCGTCAGCAGGCTGTGGGAAATTCTGGTGCCATTCTCCGACTATGCCTTCAACAAGGCTCACACCGCCGGATACGGCCTGTTGTCCTATTGGACCGCGTATCTGAAAGCCAATTATCCCGCCGAGTACATGGCGGCCTTGCTGAGCAGTGTCGGCGATGACAAGGACAAGTGCGCCGTTTACCTGCACGAGTGTCGGCGAATGGGGATCAGGGTTCTGCCGCCCGACGTAAACGAGTCCGAGGCGAATTTCACCGCCACTGGTTCGGACATCAGGTTCGGACTGTCCGCGGTGCGCAACGTCGGCCACAATGTTGTGGAATCGACCATCAGAGCTCGCGGGCGCACGGGGGGTTTCAGCAGCTTTTTGGATTTTCTCGCTCAGGTCGACGCTGTCGTGTGCAACAAGCGGGTCGTCGAGTCGTTGATCAAGGCGGGGGCGTTCGACAGTCTCGTGCATCCTCGCCGGGGCCTAGCCCTGATCCATG
>JAUYKX010000215.1 GCA_030699055.1 Candidatus Nanopelagicales bacterium | reverse complement strand
CACCCTCGTGGGCTACCAGCACATTGCAGGTGGTGCCCTCGGACAACCTGCCCCGAGTGTCCGACAAGATCGCCTCGTCGAAACCACTGCGACGCGCATGCGCCAGAATCACCGCGTTCTCGGCATAAGAGGTTGTCTTCGCGCCTGCCGTGGCCGACCTGTCATTGCGCGGCCACGGCGAACGGCCAACTTTGGCCGCTGCCGCCATGGGGGGAAGCGGCTCGACCGTGACCAGGAGTGTCGAGTTCCCCGCGATCCGGTGTATCCCACTTCCCACTCCAGCCGTGAGAGTCACCCGCACACGCGCCGAACCGCCATGTTCGGCGGTGTTGGCGGCCACTGTCTCGGCTATGGCGTTACGGATCTCAGCCTCATCAGGAGTTGGCAGACCCGTCACCTCGGTGGATCGACGCAGCCGCGCCAGGTGCCGAGTGACGGCGAAAGCCTTGCCTTCAACCACCTTGATCGCCTCGAACACGCCGTCCCCGGCCAAGAATCCCCGATCGGCCACGTTGACCATCGCCCGATTCGCGTCGGTCAACGTCCCGTTCAACCAGACCCACCGCTGACCCACGTCAGCACCGCCTCTCGCCCGCACCGGTACCCGCAACCGGCGGCCAGGTGCCGCCCGCCGCGCGGAGCAACCGCTCTGCTTTCAGCCCGGTTTCCCGCCATTCGGCCATCGGATCGCTTCCCCAGGTGATACCCGCGCCGGTCCCGAACCGCAAGTGTCCGTCCTCAATCCAGAAGGTTCTGATCCCCACCGCCAGTTCGGCTTGATGGAGGTCGGAGTCAACCCAACCGATCGCGCCGCAATACGGTCCGCGCGGAACCGGCTCAAGCTCGTGGATCAGCCTCAGCGCCGAGTGCTTCGGCGCCCCGGTCACACTCCCCGGCGGGAAGGTGGCGGCCAGAATCTCAGCCCACCCAACCCCCGGGGTCAGCTGTCCACTGACCCGCGACACCAGATGCACCAAACCTGGATGGTGTTCCACTGCCAACAGGTCCGGTACCTTGACCGAGCCCGGGACGGTGACCCGGGCCAGGTCGTTTCTCACCAGGTCCACGATCATCACGTTTTCGGCCCGATCCTTCTCCGCCAGGTCGCCGATTTCCCGGCCCGTTCCCTTGATCGGACCCGACGTGATCAATCGCCCATTCCGCTGGAGGAACATTTCAGGAGAGGCCGTCGCGACGGCCAGGTCGAGTTCCGGTATCCGCAGAAAACCCTGGTACGGCGCCGGATTGTCCCGGGCCAATAGAGCGGCAAGTCCACCCACGTCGACCCATTCGCACCGAGGCAGCCGCGCCGACAGCACTCGGCAGAGATTGGCCTGATAGACGTCACCCGCCGCGATTCGCTCTCGGATTGCCGATACCGCCAGCAGGTACTCATCTTGCGCCAGCGAGGAGGAGTATTCCGCCGGATCCGGACCTCGCCAGTGACCTGACCAGTCTTCGAACGCCGCCTGCCGCCAGCTTTCGAACCGGGCACACAGCACCTCCCCTTCGAAAGTCGCCATGACCGCCCACCGCCCGCCCGCATCGAGCACAGACGGGTCAGCTGCGGTTTCGATGAGCCCAGTGGCCACCCAGGATCCGAAGACCGCCACGGGACCGCCTTGACTTCCGGGTACTCCCACAGCGTCGATCCTGCCCTGCTGCTCTGATTCCTGTCCGTCCGACTCCTGTTCCGGCGGCACGACCTCACACGGACCAAGACAGGGCACCGCATGGGCTCGGTCAGTCAACCTGGGCTAAGGTAAATCCCGCACTGAGCGGCGATCCCGTCTCGGTGCCACGCGGACGTAGCGCAGCTGGTAGCGCATCACCTTGCCAAGGTGAGGGTCGCGGGTTCGAATCCCGTCGTCCGCTCCGAGCCCACCAATCTGGCCTGGCCAGGAGGAAGGCTCTCTGGTGGAGTGGCCGAGAGGCGAGGCAACGGCCTGCAAAGCCGTGTACACGGGTTCGAATCCCGTCTCCACCTCGGTCCCCCAAGACCGGACACACGCACGCCAGCACGAGTCGAACCGAGACGAGACCGAATAGACAGCACAGCAGGCACCCGTGGCGCAGTCTGGTTAGCGCGCTTCCTTGACACGGAAGAGGTCCCCAGTTCGAGTCTGGGCGGGTGCACCACCGAAGGCCGTGAGGAAACCGAGGCCTGGGAGTTGCTCCAAAGCCCGATGGTCGGTCGATTCCGGGGAGAGCAGTTCGAAGTCCGCGAAGTCGAAGCCGGGACACACTGCGCACGTCACCAGAGTGAAGCTCCCGTTGCTGCACGCCGCCTGCCAGACACCTGCCTCGACGACCCCGGTGGCCGGCATTTCCGGCGGTGCGCCCAGCACGGTCTCCACAAGTTCGCCGGCGAAGGTGTACAGGCTCAGTGGATCACCCGCCACATGGTTCCCGATCTCATCGGAGGCCACCCGGTGCCAGGTGCTGTGTTCGCCAGCGCGCAACAGAAAATAGATCAACGTTCCGGCGGGTCGCACGGCAGCATCGGATCGGATCACCTGCCTTGAGCTTCGATAGATCTCCGCGAACCAACCACCCTCGGGATGCCGGCGCAAGCCCAAATCCCTGATCAAGCTGTCTGCCTCGGCCACAGCCGCAGCCTATCGACGGGAAACCGCCGGATTTTGTGCGCAGGACTCTGGAACACTCCGACGATGCGCCCAATCGCCCTCATGGCTGCCATGCAGGAAGAAATCGACGCATTGCTCGGCTCGATGACCGGCGTGCAGTCCGAGACGATCGGCGGGCGACAGTTCTACGCCGGACATTTGTGGGGAAGTCCGGTGGTAGCGGCGTGGTCCCGATGGGGCAAAGTCGCCGCAGCCACGACGGCCACTCAGTTGCTGTCCCGCTTTGATCCCGCTGAGCTCGTGTTCATCGGACTCGCCGGGGCAGTCGACCCGGCCTGCGGGATCGGAGACGTGATCGTGGCCGACGAGCTAGTTCAACACGACATGGATGCCAGACCCCTATTTTCTCGCCATGAACTGCCGCTCCTGGGAATCACCCGGATCCCAACAGACCCTGTGCTGGCCGAGGAGTTGCATCGAAGCGCGGAGCATTACCTGCGCCACCAATTGACGACCGAACTTCCCGAGGAAGTCCGAGACCGGTTTGGGGTGGCCAGCCCGGTGGTCACCCGGGGACTGATGCTCAGCGGCGACCAATTCGTCGCCGATGGGAAGCACAGGGAGGAGCTGCGCCGACGGCTCCCTGACGCCATCTGCGTGGAGATGGAGGGAGCGGCCGTGGCGCAGGTGGCCTACGAACACGGCGCACGTTTCGGCATCGCCCGCATCATCTCCGACACAGCAGATTCGCAGGCGGCGGTCGATTTCCAATCGTTTCTTTCCCACGTCGCCGATCCGTACAGCCTGGGAATCATTCGCGGTTACCTGACCGCGAAAACCCGGCAAGTGTAGTTTTTAGTGAAGAAGGACCGTCCGCCGCAGCGGTGTGGCTTGCGGTTACTGGGAGATTTTCGGGCAATCAATGCGGCAACTCGTTGGCCTTGAGTCGCACATCCAGTTCACGCTGGAGGGTTCGCATCAACCCGTCGGGTA
>JAUYKX010000211.1 GCA_030699055.1 Candidatus Nanopelagicales bacterium | reverse complement strand
CGCCGCGATAAAGGCGGGCACCAAGCGAACCGGGACGAGCCATCAGCGGCCACCCTTCGAGCCGATTTCTACGGTCATCGATTCCGAGCCCTCGCTCTTCTCGGACCCGGATTCACCTGATTCATCCGCATCGCCTCGTTTGCCGGCACGACGCGAACGCTTGGAGCGTGTCCTGCCGGTGAGGTCGGAGACCCCGAGCCGCGCCGCCGACAACCCGGTCCACGAGCCGCCACGCTGGAAGCGTTCGCTGCGCGCAATGATCGCCACGATCGGGCGGGTGAACATGAACGCGACAATCACGTCGATGATCGTGGTCAGTCCGAGCACGAAGGCAAAACCACGCACGTTGCCGATCGACAGGTAATACAGAATCGCCGCTCCGAGCAACGACACGAAGTCGGCGGCGAGCAGGGTGTTACGGGCCCGGACCCAGCCTGCCTCGCAGGCCGCACGCAGAGAGCGACCGTCGCGGATCTCGTCCCGTATTCGCTCGAAATAGACGATGAACGAGTCGGCCGTGATACCGATGGCGACGATGGCCCCGGCCACTCCGGCAAGAGTCAGGGCCATTCCGATTTGTCGGCCGAGTACCACGAAGACGCAGTAGGTAATCAACGCGGCCGCCGCCAGGCTCACGACGGCAACTCCACCAAGGAGTCGGTAGTAGAAGAAGAGATACAGGACGACCAAGGCCAGACCGATCGCCCCGGCCAACAACGCGGCCTGAAGCTGATCCGTGCCCAACGTGGGCGAAAGCGAGGTGACCTCGCCGATAGTGAGGCTGACCGGCAGTGCGCCGTACTTGAGCACATTGGCGAGCGCCTTGGCCGATTCGGCGGTGAACGAACCGCTGATCTGGGCCTGCCCGCCCAGGATCGGCTCCTGGAAGTAGGGAGACGACTGCACCAAACCGTCAAGCACGATCGCGAACTGATTCTGCGGTGGCGGTAGTTTGCTCAACTTCGTGCTGACGTCGGCCAGCGCGTTGGCCCCTTCGGAATCGAAGGTGAGGTTTACCTGCCAGCCGCCACCCCCGGTTTCGGGCAGGCCCGCCTGCGCGTTCGTTACCTGGGTACCGCGGAGGAACGCCGGCTCCAGGAGGTACTTGACCTGGCCGTCCTTGGCGCAGGTCACCAGCCACTTGGCGGGATCGTCCGGGACGCCACCCCGATGGTTCTCCGGCTTACTGCAGTCGAGGGCTCGGAACGCGGCTTGCAACGCCGCGTTGTTGGAATCCATCTGAATCGGAGGTGACATCGACTCGGCGGGCGCCGCCGGCGCGACCGAAGGAACTGGAGCCGGAGTCGACTTCTTCGCGGGAGCCGCCGGAGCCAGCGGTGCCGATTGCCCCTTGGAGGACTTCTTGTTCGCCTTGTTGTTCAGCGTGGCCTGCTCCGAGGGTGACGGCCCCGGCTCCACCGCCTCGGGCTCAACCGGAGGCTCGAGAGACCCGTAGTCCTCCATCACGACCGGACGGAAGTCAAGCAGTGCGGTCTGCGACAGTTGCGCGGCCAGTTGCTCGCTGTTTACTCCGGGCACGGAAACCACGACGGCCGCGTTGCCGCCCGATCCCTGGGTGGTCACTTCCGCTTCGGCCACGCCGAGTCCATTGACCCGCTGCCGGATGATCTCCACAGTTTGCGCCAACTGCTCGTCGGTAATGGAGCCCTCGTTGTCGACGCTTTGCGCCAACATCACGACCTGGGTGCCACCCCGCAGATCAAGCCCCAGCCGGGGAGTGTGCTCCTGGCCCGGCCAGAAAGCCCACACCGCCAGGCCAGCCATTAGCGCGATCAAGACCGCCAGCGTCCGCCAGGGACGCGGCGTTGACTTGGATGACAACTATCCGCCAGCTCTACTTGCCGGCGTTTGCACCCGGAGCGGAACTCGGGCCAGTGGCCTCGTCGTCCGGAAGCACAATGCTCTCGTCGGTCTGACCCTCCGACGCCGCTGCCGTTTCGGTCTCGGACACGATCGGTTCCGTCATCACCTTGGCGATGGCGGGCTTGACCATGAACACCACGACGCCGTCGGCGATCTCCACTCCCACGTCGTCGGCGCGAAGCTCAGCCACGTAGCCGAACAAGCCCGCCGTCGTCATCACCCGATCACCGACCTTGATCCTATTGACCAGATCACGTTGATCAGCCTGCTTTTTCTTGGCCGGGCGGATGACCAGCAACCAGAACGCCACGCCCAGAAGCGCGATCATCAAGAGGGGTGTGGGGTCCATGATTACTCCGATCAGGTGGGCCTCAGTTGCCGTCCGCAACGGGCGGTATCCGTCGATACTAACCGTTCAATGGTTCCGGCAGGCGCAACTGCTCCTGTCGGTCGGTCCGTTCGTCCTTCGGATTCCCCGGGGGAGTCAACCCAAGGTGGGTGTACGACGACGCCGTCGCCACCCGGCCCCGGGAGGTACGCATCACCATCCCGGTTCTGACCAGGAATGGCTCGACTACCGTCTCAACGGTTTCGGGCTCCTCCCCCACAGCCACCGCCAGCGTGCTGAGCCCGACGGGACCGCCGCCGAACATGCCCACCAGCGCCTTGAGCACCGCCCGATCGAGTCGATCAAGTCCGAGGTCATCGACCTCGTACAGTTCCAGAGCCGACCGGGCGGTATCGAGTCCCACCTCGCCGTTGCCGTGAACCTGCCCAAAGTCTCTTACCCGCCGCAGGAGTCGGTTGGCGATCCGGGGCGTACCCCGCGATCGAAGGGCGATCTCGGAGGCCGCGTCGCTCGGAAGAGCCACTCCCAACATCCCCGCCGAGCGGCTGACGATCCGGCACAGGTCATCCGGTTCGTAGAAGTCCATGTGAGCCGTGAAGCCAAATCGATCCCGCAACGGTCCGGGCAGCAAACCGGCGCGCGTCGTCGCCCCGACCAGGGTGAAGGCCGGCAGTTCCAGCGGAATGGCCGTCGCACCCGGGCCTTTCCCGACGATCACGTCAACTCGATAGTCCTCCATGGCCAGGTAAAGCATCTCCTCGGCCTGGCGCGGCAATCGATGGATCTCGTCGACGAACAGGACCTCGCCGGGCACCAGACTGGTCAGCACCGAGGCCAGATCGCCCGCATGTGTGATCGCCGGACCCGATGTGATTCTGATGGGCACCCCGAGCTCGCCGGCGACGATCATGGCGAGAGTCGTCTTGCCCAGGCCGGGTGGACCCGACAGCAGGACATGGTCGGCAACGCGGCCATCACCCACCGCGGCCCGCAGAACCAAACCGAGTTGATCGCGCACCCGCTGCTGACCGATGAACTCCGCCAGAGTCGTCGGCCGCAGAGCGGCATCGACCCGAGCGTCCTCGGGTAACTCTCCCGTGGCCAACACTGAGCCGGACTCCCCCCGGGCGCCCCCGTTCACGGTCGTTCCATCGTGCGCAAAGCCAGCCTCAACATGGTGGCCACCTCACCGTCACCGGTCTTTTCCTGGCCTGCTTCAAGCCCTTCCGCTCGGGCGACGGCGGCCACTGCCTGCTGGGCCTCTCCCGCACTCCAACCGAGCCCAACCAGCGCGTCAGCCACCGGACCTCGCCATCCGCCGGAACCGGCAACGGCCGTTTTCGAGTTTGATGCGCGCACGTCTACCGAACCGCCAACCGGGGAGCCGATCTTGTCAGCAAGTTCGAGAATCAGCCGACTTGCCGACTTTCGCCCGATTCCGGGAACCACCATCAATGCCTTTTCGTCCCCGTTGGCTATCGCAGCGCGAAGTTGGTCGGTGGTCAGCGCACCGATAATCGTCAGGGCCAGCCTGGGCCCGACCCCGGAGACCGATTGCAGCAGACCGAACACCCGTCGCTGGTCCGTGTCGGCGAATCCGTACAGGGTCAGCGAGTCCTCCCGAACGACCAGGCTCGTCATCAAGGTCGTCGATTCCCCCACTTTGAGACTCCGGGCCGTCACTGGCGGGCAGTGGACTTGCAGGCCAATGCCGCCGACCTCCACGACGACCGACTCCTGCTCCGCCGCAGCTACCCGCCCCGTCACTGACGCGATCATCGGGCGGCTGCCAGCTCGGCTGCTCGCATGCCTCCGCGCCAGCAATGACAGATCGCCAACGCAACCGCGTCGGTGGCGTCGGCCGGGCCGGTGACGGGGACTCGAACGATCCGGGAAACCATCGCCGCCACCTGCTGCTTGTCGGCTCGACCAGAACCGGTCACGGCCGCCTTGACCTCGCTCGGCGTGTAGGTCGAGGCCACCAGACCTCGACGAGCCGCCATCAAGGCGACGACCCCCGCCGCTTGCGCCGTACCCAGCACGGTCCGCACGTTGTGGTGGCTGAACACTTGTTCAACCACCACCGCGGAAGGCTCGAATTCCGCGAAGACCTCTGCCAGTCCGCCCTCGAGTCGCAGCAATCGATCGCCCAAGGCTGACGACGCATCGGTCTTTAGTACGTCGACGTGACGCAACTTCACGCGCCGCGCGGGCAGCGCGTCGACCACGGCTACGCCGCAGCGGGTGAGGCCCGGATCAACCGCCAGAACACGCAAGGAAACCTCCGCCGTCGACTGGCGACAATCGCCGCCCACTCGTACATGTGTTCGCCGGAGTCACACTAGCCGGCGAACGGGCGACACGCGGGGCGACTCGCGCGCAGCGTGCCCGAAGTGGCTGAAGTGCCCGAAGCGTCCAGCCACTCGGGACTACTTGTCGGATGCCTCGCCAGCAGGCTTGCGTGCGGCAGAATTACGCGGAGCAGGCTTG
This sequence comes from Candidatus Nanopelagicales bacterium, assembly GCA_030699055.1. GTDB lineage: Bacteria > Actinomycetota > Actinomycetes > S36-B12 > UBA10799 > JAUYKX01. The sequence goes on along the minus strand of JAUYKX010000211.1, from coordinate 2,390 downwards.
CGTGCGGCAGATTTACGCGCCGCGGACTTACGGGGAGCCGTTGCCTTCCTGGACACCGTCTTGCGCGCCTTCGGCTTGACGACGACCGGCTCGGGGGCGTCGGGATCCATCTGATCCCCCAGCGGACTCAACGACGAAACCGGAGCTTCAACCGCGTCGGCAAACCCGTCGCGGAGGCTGCGCATGAGCAGATCACGATCCACGACCGCAGCATCGTCGGCGCTGACGCCGACCGAAGCGATCCCGTTGTAGGTCAGCATGGTGATATTCACCGCCGCCCCGATGGTGCTGACCAACGGGTACATCCGAAGCACCTGAGCACCGGCCAACCACACGGGGATGGGAACCCCAGGAACATTCGAAGCCGTGACATCGCTCGCCTGAGCCGCCGCCGCCAACAACTCGACCGGCAGAACCCGACTGAACTCGGCCAGGGTGTCGGTCCAGCGCAGTGCGGGCTCCTCGCGCCACTTCGTCACGATCGCACTGATCTCGTCCATCAGTTTCCCGGCTCCGACCTCCGCTACCGGCATCTCGAACCGCACGATGGTCACAGCGTTGGCGATCGAGTCGGCCGATGTCCGAAGGCTCACGGGCATGTTGATGCGCAGTCGGTCCACCGGTCGACCTTCGGCCATGTGGTACCGGGCCATGCCCTCCGCCACCGCCGTCAAAAACAGGTCGTTGACCGTGTGGTTGCTTGCCTTTGACACCGACTTCATGTCGGCGAAGGACACATCGAAGGTTCCGAAGTGATAGTTGATGCTCCGCTCAGTCATCAGCGGTGATAGCGGACCCAAAGGCATGTTGGCGATCTTGGCCACCGACCCCACGCCGACCAGCACCTTTTTGATCATCTTTCGCGGGTGACGCAAAGCCTTGGCAGTCGCCGGCGGGAAACCGGTCACGAACTCCTGGGCACTCTTGGCGTACCACTGGGCTTGATGCTTCAGCGACGCCTCGGTGACCCCGACCGTGTCCATCACCTCACCCTTTGGTTCCGGCGGCATCGGGCCAAGATCCTGCCCCTCAGGGGAGAAGTCGAAGAGGGACGCACCCAACAGCATCGCGCCCTGCCCATCGGCGATCGCGTGGTGCAGCTTCATGAGCATCACGGAACGACCACCGGGCAAGTTGTTGAAGATGCTGATCTGCCACAACGGCCGGTCCAAATCGAAACCGGTCATACTCTGACGCCGGGCCTCCATGAGCACGTCGTTCCAGGTGGTTCCGTCAGGCATGTCAAATCGGCGCAAGTGGAACGACAGGTCGAAGTTCGGGTCGATGATCAGGCGCGGGGTCACCAGCGGCAGGGGTCCCTCCACGACCTTCTTGCGGAGCACGGGATTGATCCGACTCGCCCGGTCGTATCTGGTGAGGAGCGCCTCCCAGTCCGGTTCCTTCTCCAGCAACATCAGACCGATCATCGTGGCCCGCATCACCGGGTCCTCCGCGCTGCGCCAGGTGGCGAAGTCGAATCCCGACATCCGTTGAGCACCTTCAATGATCTCGCGGGTGTCGGCGCTCGAGGTCTCGCCAATGGTCTCTGGGTTGGTATCCGTGGTTTTCGCCTTCGCCATGCCGGGAAGGCTAGCGGCGTCTGAGCGGCGAAGCAGGCCGGGCAAGTCCGCCCGGGCTACTGGTCGAGCGCTGCCAACACGTCGTCGGGCAAGTCGAAGTTGGCGAAAACGTTCTGGACGTCATCGCTGTCCTCCAGAGCGTCGATCAACCGGGTCATCTTGCGAGCATCTTCCAGGTCGAGCGGAACGGTCACACTGGGAACGAACGACGCTTCGGCCGAGTCGTAATCGATATCCGCTTCCTGCAGCGCCGTCCGGACGGCCACCAGATCACCTGGTTCACTAACAACCTCGAGCATCTCCCCGAGGTTGTTGACCTCTTCGGCCCCGGCATCGAGGACGGCCTCCAACACGGCGTCCTCGGACGTGCCTTCTCCCGGGACGAGCACCACTCCCTTGCGATGAAACAGGTACGAGACCGAACCCGGGTCGGCCATGGTTCCGCCGTTGCGGGTCATCGCCGTTCGCACCTCGGATGCCGCCCGATTCCGGTTATCGGTGAGGCATTCAACGAGCACGGCCACACCCCCGGTTCCGTAACCCTCGTACATGATCGTTTGCCAATCGGAGCCGCCAGCTTCCGCTCCCGATCCACGCTTGACGGCGCGATCGATGTTGTCGGCGGGGACCGAATTCCTCTTGGCCTTCTGGATGGCGTCGTACAGAGTCGGGTTGCCCGCCGGGTCGCCTCCACCGGTCCGGGCGGCCACCTCAATGTTCTTGATCAGCTTGGCGAACAGCTTGCCCCGCTTGGCGTCAAGGGCAGCCTTCTGGGGCTTGGTCGTCGCCCACTTGGAGTGGCCACTCATC
>JAUYKX010000207.1 GCA_030699055.1 Candidatus Nanopelagicales bacterium | reverse complement strand
ATCGGATCGAGAACATGGTTTCGAGAACCGTTTCCGAGAATTGGCACTTCCGTTGAGAATGAACTGCACCTACGTGTCAGTGTCGGAATCAGAAGTTCGAAACGACTGAGGTGAACACGTCCCGAATGGTTCCCGGCTTGCGCGCGTCGTAGGCCTTGGCAGCAGTGGCTTCGCTGATTCGCTGCAGGGTGACGAGGTCACCATCGGCGCCATAGGCGATGGTGAACACCCGGACGACGGGCTTTGAGGACTCCGATCCGGTGAGGACGGCAAGATCGACCAATAGTTGGTCAAGGTTGTTGTCGGCCGCCTCGTTGCGTCCATCGGTCAATATGACTACCGCGTTGATGCGGTCAGGGTCGGCGGCCGATTGCGAGTCGGTCGCCGCCTTCCGGACGGCGGAATACAGGGGAGTGCCGTTCAGCGGAACCAGGCGGTCAAGGCTCTCTCGGATCTCGGGAACGGTCTTCTTCGCCGGGCCGACCGGGACCAGAGTCTGGTAGTTGCCGTGACCCGGCAAGTTCGTCGTGAAGATCGCCAGGCCGATCTCATCCTCGGGATTGAGCAGGTTCAGCGCTTCCGAGGCCGCCTTGCGGGCCTCGTCCAGCTTGGTGCCTTCCGAGCCGGCCTCGCCCATGGAGCCAGAGACGTCCAGGACCAGCATGACGCGAGCTTTCTTGCGCACCTGATGCCATACCTGCCGCACTTGGGCGAGCATGTCTCCGCTCGGCGCGCTGAGCTGAGGAACAGACACAGTTTCGACGAAGGCTGAATCCTTCAGGGCTGAGCCAGGCTTTCCGTCGGCATCGCGGAATCCGGCTTCCGTAAACAGCTGCTGGATTTCCGGCGTCAGCAGGAATGACCGGAACGATACGGCGCCCTTTTGCTGCTCGGGGGTGACCCACGGAGCATTGAGAACCACGAAGGGATTGTCCGACCACAGGGTCCCCTCGACCGGGTATACGGCCACCAGTTTCGTCTTGGGAGGGGCGTGCTGGCCCTTGGTTCTCAAGGAGCCGTCGGGGTTGCCCTGGTTGTAGTCATAGACGGACTTCTCCTCGACGGCCACAGCCGACACATACGTCAGACCCTTGCCCTTGTCGTCGGCGGCCTGCAAGTTCGTCAGGAAGGTCAAAGTGGTGTCGCCGTAATGGACGGCGGCCTGTTCGACAGACTTGACCGTCTTGAGAACCGCGGGATCGGACAGGTCGGCCGGAGTCAGATCGGAGGCCTTGCCAGTCGCGGCGACGAAGGCCCCGACCGTCGCCGCCAGACCCGATGTCGACAGGTCGGGCGAGGTCTTGCCGAGGGTGAAACGACCCCATTCGGGGTGACCCGCTGCCGCCCAGCCATCTGGAGACGATGCCAACTCGGCGATGCGGCGCCAGCCGATCGGCTGGTCCGGCCAGCCAAGAGCTCGGGCGGCAGGCTCGGGCATGGCCAGTACGAGTGGGGTCTTGACGATCGAAACGGGGTCGAACTCGGCTCCGGTCATCACCAAGTTCGCGCGGTCAGCCTTCTTCAGGTCCGATTCGAGCAACTTCACCCAAGTCGATGCTGCCGGGCTCCAGGCGGTCGGGGGTGGGCCGTCAGCCGCCGAGTTCCACCCGGCGGCCAGTGCTGATTCGGCGCCTCCGGATGCCTTCGAAATCACCTGGACGCGAACACACTTGCCGTCGACATCCGAGTTGCCCGCGTTGTAACGATCGGCAGCAGCCTGCATCAGGTCGGCCTTCTCCGAGGAGGCGGTGACCGTGACCGGAATGCAATTGCCGGGATCGAATCCGTTCGCCTGCCCGCCACCCGGACCCCGATTGGCGACGGACATGACCACGGTCACGACCACACCAAAGATGAGAAGACCGGCTATCGCCAGGCTGAGCACTCTTCGATTCATCAACAGGCCCCGCTACCTTTCGCCTTCGCCTTCGCCGAGCGCAGGTTCAATGACCTATGGCGGCGCCGACGGCTGCGAACCAGTATGACGGGGCCAAAGACGCCAGCGGTCACGGGTTAGGCGTCGATCAGTTCAACTCAGCTACGCGGTCGCCGACTCGGTTGAGATCGGTAACCGCCTGCGCCAGTCGAGCCTCCGCGGCACTCATTTCGGCCGTTGCCGCCGCCGTCACCTCGGCCGAACGGTGCTGACTGGCATCGACTTGGGCCAACAAGGTGAATGATCTACGCAATGACTGCGAGTCGCGGGCGGCGATGACCTGCGGGTAGTTCTTCAGCAGTTCATGGGATATCGGGTCGCCGGAGGTCAATGTGTCCACCTGGTCGGCGATCGCGGGTTCCATCCCCGAGATGTACAACCGGCGGGCAAACTGGCCCAGAGAGTGGCGAGCTGTTTCGATCTCGGCCGCCATCTGTCGGTGCTGCTCAGCCAGTCGGGTTTCCTCAAATCGGGCATCCTCCACCAGGCCTTTGGCTCGAACGACCTCGGCGGAGGCCCGGTCGACGGCAGCTTGAGCTTCGGCCCGGAAGCGATCGAATTCCGCCGCCCATTGGGAACATCTGCCGATCGCCGATCCGACATCGGAAAACTTGGTGCCCCAGGGTGAGTCGCTCACGGCCTGGAGTACCGCCACCGCGTTGTTGCCGGCAGCCAGGGCCGCGCGAATCCCGCTGTAGAAGTCGTACTGGAGGGTCCGGACGGTGGCCTGGATACCGGTCTCCCAATCGGGGTAGTTGCGCACCCCGTGGGAATTGAAGACCGAGTCTCCGGGCATGGACTGGCTGGTGTTGAGGGGATTGAAAGTCGTAGATCCGGGTACGAAGTGGCCGCCTTCGGCAACCTGCCAGGCCACCAAAGCGCACATGTTCTCGCCCGACACCGGCCAGCCCGAACGCTCAAGGACCACTCGGGCGAAGTCGCCCTCGCCGTTGATGCTTGGCGTAGTTGGCGCAACCGAGGCCGAATTCGCCGGGGACGGGGCAGCGCTTTCGGCCGGTGAGTCCGCAGCGGCCGGAACCGAGAAAACCGGAGCCGTCGTCAGACCCAAAGCGGCGACCACGATCGCCACGCGGGTCTTGATGGTTAACACCCGACTGCCCTTCCGTTCCCCGAACTCGGCCGAAACTCACTGGTCCGTCATTGTAGGAATCGGCACTTGGAGATGGCGGTTCAAGTGCTCGGACCTGCGCAATCGACACAACCCGTTACGGAAGCCGGTAGTTACCGGATGCGGTCACTTCTCTCGCATCCGGTCCAGCGCGTCGATGGTGGCTTGGCCGGGGCTCCATGCGCACGGGGTCAGTTCCCCGGTTTGGAGGGCTTCGAGTACCCGAACAACCTCTTCGACATTGCGGCCGACTGATCCGGCGGTGACCATCACGAACTCGATGACGTTGTCCGGATTCACGATGAAGGTGGCGCGTTGGGCCACACCGCCCGCGGTCAGGATCCCCAGATCCCCGGTCAGAGCCCGGTTCATGTCGGCTCCCATGGGGAAGGGCAGTTCCTTGATAATCGGAAGTTGCGTGCGCCAGGCGTAATGCACGTACTCGGAATCGGTGGAAACCCCGAGCACGTCGGCGTTCAACTCCTGGAACCGGGCGAACAGCCGACCGAACTCGGCGATCTCGGTCGGGCAGACGAAAGTGAAGTCCTTCGGCCAGAAGAACACCACGCGCCAACGACCGAGTGAATCGGTCGATGTCGCGGTCGTGAAGTAGTCATCAGGACTGGCAACCGCGATCTGGTCCAGATCGCCGCCGATCAATGCCGCAATATCGTACTGCGGAAACTGATCACCAATTGTGAGCATTGAAAGACCCCAATCAAGTTGAAATCGAGCACTGGCTGGAAAATGAGTAAGGCGAACCTTACTTGCATGCAACCGTCACCGGCAAGTACACCTTTGCTCCTGCGGGACTCCTGCCAGCACCTGGTCGACGTGCTGACCGCATCCGCGATATGTGGCTTTGCCGCACTTGCGGCACCGAACCTTGGTACACACTGTGTGTTGTCCTTCCTCGGGTCTTCACTCGGAATCCATGGAACCTACGGCAGAACTACTCGGCGGCTATTCGCGGCCACGGTCGGCGATGTTCAACCAAGCGTTCATCGTGGTCATTCCCCCGGCCAGAGTCGACACCTGGTACCCACTCTGGCTGAGCACTCGTGCAGCCAAGTACGACCGAAACCCGCTGGCGCAATACGCGAACACGGGTCGGTCGGTCGGGATCTCGGACATTCGGTCCCGCAATTCGGTGTGGGGAATGTTGACACTTCCGGGTAGGGCTGCGGATGTGAACTCTCGACGGGAGCGCACATCGAGCAGCACGGCGGGATCCGGCAGTTTCGCGAGATCCTCGGCGTACCAGAACTTGACGTCGCCGCGGAGCAGATTCTGGGCCATACAACCGACCATGTTCACGGCATCCTTAGCCGAGCCATAGGGCGGGGAATAGGCAAGTTCGAGTTCGGCCAGTTGAGTAACGCGCATGCCTGCCCGCAGCGCGGTAGCGATCACGTCGATGCGTTTGTCGACCCCCGCTCGTCCAACTGCCTGCGCCCCGAGCAACTGACCATCGGGGCTGAACAGAACCTTTAGGTGAATTGACTCGGCGCCCGGGAAGTAGCCTGCGTGATCGTTCGGGTGCAGGTAGATCTTGCGGAAATCCCGGTTCTGGGCGACCAGCACCTTCTCGGAGGCCCCAGTCATGGCCGCCGTGAGGCCGAAAACACGCACGATGGCTGTGCCGAGGGCCGGAGGGACATCGCTGGTGCGCCCGAACAGTCGGTCGGCCACCGCCCGGCCCTGGCGGTTGGCCAGGCCTGCCAGCGGAACCAGTCCCACCTGGTCGGTCACGGCGTTCTTCACCTCGACGGCATCGCCAACCGCCCAGATGTTCGGATCGCTGGTTCGCCCGTGCGTATCGACGCGGAGTGCGCCGCGGACGCCGAGTTCGAGACCCGCGTCTCGCGCCAGATCGGTTTCGGGCCTGACGCCGACTGACAGGAGAACCAAATCAGCGGGCAAACGGGTGGAATCGGTGAGCACAACGTCGTGATCGTCGATGGCGACGGCCGCCGCACCCAGATGCACTTTCACGCCGGCGCCAAGCAGTTCGCGTTGGACAGGTTGAGCCATTTCGGCGTCTAGCGGGGTCAGCACCTGGTCGGCAACGTCGACGACTGTCACCTGCAGCCCTCGCTCGGAGAGCGCTTCCGCCACCTCCAGGCCAATGAATCCGCCACCGAGAATGACGGCGGTTCGGGCCCCCTGCCGAACGATGCTCTCGATTCGGTCCGCGTCGGGGACATCGCGCAGGGTCATCGTCCGTCGGGCAACAGATGGGCGGTCCAATCCGGCTATCGGGGGAACGACCGGAGCCGATCCCGTGCTGAGCACCAGGACGTCGTAGGGCTCGGCACGGGTGCCGGCTTCGGATCGCACGTTGATCGTTTGGCCATCACGATCAATGGACAACACCTCGTGGTTGACCTTGACGTCCAGTCGCAGAGACGCCGCAAGGTCTTGAGGAGTGTGGAGCAACAACGCATCGCGCTCGACGATCTCGCCGCCGAGGTAGTAGGGAAGCCCGCAGTTGGCGAACGACACGAAGGGTCCGCGTTCGAACACGACTATGTCCGCATTTTCGCTGAGTCGTCTGGCCCGAGCGGCAAAACTCATTCCGCCGGCGACGCCACCGACTACCAAGATCCGCATACTGCATTCTCCCGTCTCACCTCAGTGCTGACGCCCATCTCGTAACCGGCCGGAGACACCAATGCCCTGGGCGGCCGTCGTATTCCGCCAACCGAGCCCCAGATAGGTGACGTCCGCTGGAAACCTCGGCACTGGAATTCGGTACCGGAATATGGTGGGCACCCCCCGGGGTTTTGCCAACGGTCAACTGACCTGTTCCGGGCCTGGTTGATCCCGTCGTCCAAGGAGGAAGCATGTCGCAAGGAATCGTTACTGTCGCCTCGAACCCCGAGGACTCCCAGATGGCCGAGGCGGTCATCTCTCATCATGCCGCGATGGTGGGTCGCGTCGACGAACTCGTGGGCGCCGTTGCGGCCGCGATTACGGCGGGAGTTGAGACCGGCACCGCACGCGATGCGGTGGTTGCGTACTTCCGAAATGAAGTGCTGCCCCACGCCAAGGCCGAGGAATCGACCCTGTACGAGGCTGCCGCCCGGAACGATCGGGCCCGGATGTTGATCGAAACCATGACTGTGGAACACGACACGATCGCCGAGTCGATATCTCGACTTGAGCAGGCGGAAGAGTCGGGGGCAGTTGGGGCCGCGGCTGGCGCGTTAGATGCGTTGTTCACCACTCATGTGGGTCGGGAGAACGATTTCGTTATTCCTCTTCTTGCCGGAGATCCGAGCGTGTCGTTGGCTGGGCTGGTGGAAGGCCTGCACGAGTTGATCGGTGGAGAGGAGTCGCAGTCCGAGTCCGGAAAAAATGCATCCGGGTGCGGCTGCGGTTGCGGACACGGCTGAAAGACGCGGCCAAGGGAACTGGGCCACAGAAATTTGAGATCGAGAATCGTCGGCCGGATATCCGGTTCGGTGATATCCCGTCATCCGTTCGGGCGTTCACAGCGCGCCCCGGGCAGTGATTGCCCGGTAGGTTCGCCGCGTCGTTAGATCGAATTTGTCGATTCGGACGTTGGTTCGATGAGTAGCTGGAAGGAAGGACAAGTCATGGCTGATGCGGAACTGGAGGGCTTCCTGTCCAGGGTGTCCGAACACCTTGGGGGCCTGTCACGCGACGGCTTCAAGAGCACATCCTGGCGCTTCGAAAACCGACCGACGACCGAGGGTGTCGGCCTGATGGCAGGCGTTGACCTGGATGTCGAGAAAATGGTCAGTTGCGTCATGAACGTAGAGGCCTACCCGGACAACGTCCAGTACGTGGACTCCATTGAGGTCCGGGACCGGGTATCGGAGGGTGATGTCACCTACGTCCAGCGCATGAAGTTGCCTGCCCTCGGTGGGATCCAGGTTGTCCTGCATTTGGTCGACCTGGGCGAACGTGAAGGCTATCGCGTGATCGGTTGGACCCAGGAGGACGCCGCGACCGAGGGCCTGAACCCGAAGCAGGGTGGCGCTCGGACCGCGTACAACTTGGGCGCTTGGCTCATCAAGCCGGACGAAGTTGCGTATTCGCTGTCGGCGGCGCCGATCAAGAAGGACGTCGGGACGATCAAGTACGCGCTGATGACCAAGGGTGCGGATGCGACCGCCGGTACGGTCATGCGGGCCACCATCGATGGCATGACCGGTTGGTCAAAGCGCGTCTGATCGGGTTCGCGCGTCTCCTACCGCACGGCGTTGAGTCCGGTGGCTGACGATCCGGTAATCGAGTCGCGGGGATTGACCAAGTCGTTCGGATCGACGGTGGCGTTAG
>JAUYKX010000206.1 GCA_030699055.1 Candidatus Nanopelagicales bacterium | reverse complement strand
ATCACCTCGTGGATGATCAATGCGCGGTCACTGGCCGTGTGTTCGGCAATCACGTTGCGAGCGAACAGGGCTCCCTGCTCGGCGGCGGTCCAAGCGCCCAGGGACTGGCGAATGGGGTACACATCGTTGTCGATGGTCTTGGGCAAGCCGACGACTGTCAGTTCGTAGCCGTTCGAGTGCAGGTAGGCCGCCAGATCCGCGGCGGTGGTGTTGGTGTCGTCACCGCCGATCGTGTGTAGTACATCCACGCCATCGCGAGTCAGCTGCTCGGCGGCAACGCGCAACGGATCCTGACCCTCTTTCACCAGGCCGCGCGACACACAGTCGGCGACATTCGTCAGCTTCACCCGGCTGTTTCCGATGGGGCTGCCGCCCAGGTAGTGCAATCGCTCGGCACCGGCCCGAATCGTGGGTGTTATGTCAATTGACCTGCCTTGCAGCAGACCTTGGTAGCCGTTGACGTAGGCGATCAGCTCGATCTCCGGGTCGATGTCGGTGTAGCGGCGGATAAGACCCCCGAGCGCCGATGAAAGACAAGGCGCGAGGCCACCGGCCGTGAGAAAAGCAACCCTTTGCACAGTCTTGGTCATGCGTCAGAACTTAGCGCCAACTCCAAAGCCTCGCCGAACGTTGGCGCCCTCCAGGTGAATCCTGTGCCGGCGAGTCGGCCGGGCAGCACCCCTTGACTGGCCAGGATCTCGTCGGCGAACTCACCAATTAACGCGCGAAGAGCGAATGAGGGGGCAGGTCCCAGGTTCGGTCGGCCCACGGTCTTGCGGAGGGTCCGCATGATGTCGCGGTTTGGCAGTGGCTCGGGGGTGACGAGGTTGACGGGCCCCTCGAGGTCGGCGTCGATGCAGTGGCGCAGGGCCGCCACTGCATCCACCAGAGCGATGCAGGACCAGAGTTGTCGACCGGATCCGAGTCGGCCGCCCAGACCCAGGCGAGCGAGCTTGATCAGTTTGGCGAAAGCGCCACCCCGGGTGCTCACGACCAGGCCGGTGCGGGCGAAGACCACCCGCGCTCCGGCCTCTTGGGCGGGCCTGGCCGCCTCCTCCCATTGACGGACGACGTCGGCGAGGAAGGTTGACCCCGGGGGGCCCGATTCGTCGACCGGGTGGAGGCCGGTATCGCCGTAGTAACCGATGGCGGAACCCGATATCAGCGTCGGTTTCCCATCCAGTTGGCTCGCGGCGTGGGCGATGGCTCGGGTGCCCTTCACTCGCGAGTCGCGGATCATCCGCTTGTAGGCGGGCGTCCACCGTCGGTCGCCGACACCGGCGCCAGCCAGATGCACGATCGCCGTAACTCGCGCGCGTCTCAGTCGATCGAGATCAACCCATTCGGCGGCCGGATCCCAAGAGACCTCGGTGATCGTTTCCGGAGCGGAGTCGTCCGGGTCAGGTTCGACGCCCGACGGCCCCGGTCGTACCAGACGCACGATTCGAACGCCATCGGCAGCGAGGGCTTCGCAAAGGGCGGACCCGATCAACCCGCGGGATCCGGTGACGGCCACCGCAGGTTGCGCATCGTGCGATTCGTATGCCATCGGATCAGTCTGGCGCAACCGCGGTCGATGGGCCAGAGGTCGGCGCGCCGGACCTCTTGGCATGGCGACCCAGTCGGCGTAGTTATCGTGGCCCGGCAGTGCTCGACTCCCGGTGCGTGGCGGGATCGCGGGCTCCGACGAATCCAGACAGGAGGCCGAAATGGCCGGATCAGTAATTGTCAGCGGTGCCCGGACACCGATCGGTCGGCTGTTGGGTTCACTCAAGGGCTTGAGCGCGGTCGATTTAGGCGCGGTGGCCATCGCCGCCGCGGTGGAACGCAGTGGAATCGATCCGGACCAGGTGGATTACGTGATCATGGGTCATGTGCTGCAAGCCGGAACCGGGCAAATCACTGCCCGGCAGGCGGCGGTCAAGGCGGGAATCCCGATGACCGTGCCCGCATTGACGATCAACAAGGTGTGCCTGTCGGGAATCAACGCGATTGCCCTGGCCGATCAGCTGATCAGGTCGGGCGAGTTTGACGTTGTCGTGGCCGGCGGCATGGAATCGATGACGAATGCGCCTCACATTCTGCCCGGTTCCCGGGAGGGCACGAAGTATGGCAACTGGACGGCACTCGACACGATGGCGCTTGACGGTCTGACCTGTGCCTTGGACCAGAAGGGCATGGGGGAGGCCACCGAGCACTACAACAGCCGGTATGACCTGACCCGCGAGGAGCAGGACGAGATGGCTGCCGCCTCGCACCAACGGGCGGCGAGAGCTCAGGCAGCGGGGACGCTGGCGGAGGAAATCGTCCGCGTGGAGATTCCCCAGCGCAAGGGCGATCCGATCGTGTTCGATACCGACGAGGGCGTGCGGGCCGACACCACGGTCGAGTCCCTCGGGCGGCTGCGGCCCGCCTTCGCCTCGGATGGCACCATCACGGCCGGCAACGCCTCGCAGATCTCGGACGGGGCCTGCGCGGTGGTAGTGATGAGCAAGGCCAAGGCGGAGGAGCTGGGGCTTTCCTGGCTGGCGGAAATTGGTTCACACGGCCATGTGGCGGGCCCCGACGCCTCGCTGCAGGAACAGCCGGCCAACGCGATCCTCCAGGCATGTGACCGGGAGGGAATCACTCCCGCGGACCTCGACCTGGTGGAGATCAACGAAGCTTTCGCCGCGGTAGGCGTGGTTTCGGCCAAGAAGCTCGGGTTGCCGCTGGATCGGGTCAACGTCAATGGCGGTGCGATTGCCCTCGGTCATCCCCTGGGGATGTCGGGAGCTCGGATCGTGCTCACTCTGGCGATGGAGTTGCGCCGCCGCGGTGGGGGGATCGGGGCGGCTGCTTTGTGTGGCGGTGGCGGCCAGGGCGATGCGGTGATTGTGCGGGTTCCCGAGTAGACGACGGGGTAACTGGTGCGAGGAACGCCGACCGATCTTTCGGGCCTGGTCGGGCAAGCGGCAGCGGGGAATCCGCGCGCGGTCGCGCGACTGATCTCGGTCGTCGAGGACGGTTCGGACCGGCTGCCCGAACTGACCCGGCTTCTGCTGCCCAGCGCCGGTCGCGCCCAGGTGGTCGGGATCACCGGCAGCCCCGGCGTGGGAAAGTCGACCACCACCTCGGCTCTGGTCTCGCACTATCGGGCGAGGGGCTGGCGGGTCGGGGTGCTGGCAGTGGATCCCTCATCACCGTTCAGTGGCGGGGCGTTGCTGGGGGATCGAATCCGGATGCAGGAGCACGCGACAGACCCGGGAGTGTTCATCCGGTCGATGGCGTCGCGCGGGCATCTGGGGGGATTGACCTCGGCCACGCCTGCGGCAGTGCGGGTGCTGGAGGCCGCTGGTTGCGACATCGTGTTGATCGAGACCGTCGGGGTCGGCCAATCGGAGATCGAGGTGGTCAGAGTGGCGGACGTTGTGCTGGTACTGCTGGCGCCAGGGATGGGCGACGGGGTCCAGGCGGCCAAGGCCGGAATCCTCGAGATCGGCGATGTTTTCGTGGTTAACAAGGCTGACCGTGACGGGGCCGGCGCCACTTCACGCGAGCTTCGCCACATGATCAGCTTGGCTCCGCGGGAGCCGGGACAGTGGGAGCCGCCGGTCATCCAGACTGTGGCCTCGACGGGGCAGGGCATAAGCGACGTGGCGGAGGCCATCGATGCTCATCGTGAGTGGGCGGAGAGCCATGGCGCGCTTCGGCTCCGGCGAGTGGCCCGCGCTCGGGAGGAGATCGATGCCATCGCGGTGGCGTCGTTGCGTACGAGGCTCGGTCATCATTTGGCCGATTCCCGGTTGGCGCGTCTGTCGGAGGAAGTCGTGGACGGGCGGACGGATCCCTACTCCGCGGCTGACGAGTTGCTTGCCGAATTGCGGGACTCGGGCCCGGGTGACCGGGCCGGTTCGGGCCCGGCAGTATCCATCAGCTTGGAAGGTGTTTGATCATGCGTGCTGACGATATCGAGGCGGGTCAGCGCAGGTGGCTTGACCGCTACCGCGAGGCGTTGGACGCCGGTCGGATTCGATCGGCCGACTTCACGACGCTGTCGGGGAATCGGGTCGAGCCGGTTTACGGGCCGCCGCCGGGAGCGGACGTGCCCGGCTTCGAACGGATCGGTTGGCCGGGGGAGTATCCCTTCACTCGGGGGCTGCACGCCACTGGCTACCGCGGACGGGCGTGGACGATTCGCCAGTTCGCCGGGTTCGGCAACGCCGAGCAGACGAACGAGCGTTATCGCATGATTCTCGCGGCGGGCGGTGGTGGCCTGTCGGTGGCTTTCGACATGCCGACGCTGATGGGTCACGATTCCGACAACTCCCGATCGCGGGGCGAAGTCGGGCATTGCGGTGTGGCTATCGACTCGGTTGCGGACATGGACGTGTTGTTTTCCGGGATTCAGCTGGGGGAAGTCACCACCTCGATGACGATCAGCGGGCCAGCGGTGCCGATCTTCTGCATGTATGTGGTCGCCGCTGAGCGGCAGGGTGTGAAACCCCGAGACCTCGACGGCACTTTGCAGACCGACATTTTCAAGGAATACATCGCCCAGAAGGAATGGCTGTTCGGTCCTGAGCCGCACTTGCGGCTCATCGGCGACCTGATGGAGTACTGCGATTCCGAGATGCCCCGGTACAAGCCGCTGTCGGTTTCGGGCTATCACATCCGCGAGGCCGGGGCGACCGCTGCGCAGGAGTTGGCCTTCACCCTGGCCGACGGTTTCGCATACGTCGAACTGGGGCTGTCGCGGGGTCTTGACGTCAACCAATTTGCCCCCGGGTTGTCTTTTTTCTTCGACGCTCACATCGACTTTTTCGAGGAGATCGCGAAGTTCCGGGCCGCCCGGCGGATTTTGGCCCGGTGGATGCGTGATCGTTACGGCGCGACGGAAGCCAGAGCCCAGTGGCTCAGATTCCACACTCAGACGGCTGGGGTTTCCCTCACCGCGGC
>JAUYKX010000191.1 GCA_030699055.1 Candidatus Nanopelagicales bacterium | reverse complement strand
GGCCGCGGCTCGACGCGCCGTCCCCGACGACAGGCGCCCTGGCCCCGACGCGGCTGCCCGGCTGGCCGGGGCCGGTGTTCACGATCGTCGGCTTCGCGCTGGCCATGAGCGCGTTCGTGACCGGGGAGCTCGCGCGCGTCGACCTCGTGAGGGCCGAGGCGCGGCCGGTCCTGCTGGCCCTCGGGATCCTCGGCGCGCTCATGCTGGCCGGCGGCCTGGTGTACACGCTCGTCCGCCAGCTCCGCCGACGCCGCGTCCTCCCGCCCGACCGCTACCGCGGCCCGTCGATCGTGCTGCTCCTCGCCTTCGGGATCCTGCTGGCGGCCGCCGCGACGCTCCCGGTCGCCGCGGACGTGACCGCGATCTTTCTTGGCGAGGGCCAGGCCACCCTGGCCGGCGCGATAGTGATCATCTCCTCGACCCAGGTGGCCCTCCTCATCGTCAGCTGGGTCTTCGTGCTGCGACCGCGCGCGGTCGCCTTCGCCATGCCGCTGCTCGGCAGCGAGCGGCTTCGCGCGCTGCGTGTCGGGGTGGGCTGGGGAATCCTGGCCTGGATCGGCGCCTCGGCGGCGACGTACGCCATGGTCCTGCTCCTCGAAGGCCTGGGGGTGGAGCCGGACGTGCAGCCCGCGGAGGTCGCGATCGGGTTCCTCGAGCCGTGGCTGGTCGTCGTCGCGGTGGTGATCGTGGCGCCGATCGCGGAGGAGGTCTTCTTCCGCGGCCTGTTGTTCGGCGCACTGGCCAAGAAGGGCCTGCCGCAGATATGGGTGTTGGTGATTTCGTCGGCCGTGTTCGCCCTGATCCATCTTGAACCAGTTCGGATAATCCTGCTGTTCGGCATTGGCCTGGTTCTCGGCCTGGCCCGCTGGCTCACGCGAAGTACCACCACCGCGATCGTCGCGCACGTGGTGAACAACTCGGTCAGTTCGATCGGGTTGATATTCCTGCTTTTTCAATGAACATCTCGATCGACCCGGATCGGGTCAAGCTGGTCATCGGGTCAAGCTGGTCATCGAACTGTGGGCCTGACTCGACTGTCCACAGTTGCCGTGACAATTTACCTCGGCGCACGGTTCGGCTGTCAGCATCGCGGTCGTGAACTCTCTTCGGGCGGCTTTTCTTGATCTTCTCGTCCCGGTGTACTGCGCTGGTTGCGGATTCCCGGGTATTTCGGTGTGCGCGGATTGTCGGCAACGCGGGCTGGACAATCCGATCGGTCGAAGGATCACGCTGGGTCCGCCCTTCCTGGAGGTCTGGAGCGCTGCCGACTATTCCGGATCGGTACGCCGCATCGTGTTGGAGTACAAGACACGCGGCTCGCCGGCACTGAGACCGATCTTGATTCTCTGGGCGGCCCAGGCTCTGTCCGTATGGGCTTTGGCTAGCCGTGATCCGTTGCTGGTCGTACCGCTGCATTCCGGCCCGACCACCAGGGCATCGGCGAACTGCGATGTTCCATTCCAACTCGCAATGCGGGCGGTCCGCAAGTTGCGGCTGGCGGGAATGGATCTGAGATTGGCTGACTTGATCGCTGCGGACCGCAAGCGCGAACGACAGAAGGAACTCGGGGTGAGGGGCAGGCTGGTTCGGGCTCGCGATCAGCCGCGGGTTCGACAGGCAGGTTCGGGGCACCCGACCGGGTCAGCGGAATTCCAGTGCGTGCTCTTCGATGACGTTGTGACCACCGGCGCATCGCTGGTTTCGGCTGGAAGGGCACTGACCGGCGCCGGGTGGGATGTGCTTGGAGGTGCCGCGCTCGCGACAGTTCAGCCATCTGCGGGTGGTTCGACCGACGCATAGGGTGGTTAGGCGGATAGCGTGTCCAAAGAACGGACTGGCGAGGAGGTTGGATCCCATGAATGGCCCTGACATCGTGGTCAAAGCTCGGCACGTAGATCTTTCAGCGCGGTTTCGGGAGCATGTGAATGAGAAATTGGCGCGCGTCGGGAAGTTCGGGGTTCCGCTTCGACAGATCGACGTCGAGGTATCCAAGGAAACCAACCCCCGGTTGGCTGATCGGGCCTTCGAGGTTGAACTCACGTGTCGAGGCAAGGGGCCGGTGATTCGGGCCGAAGCCGCAGCCCCGGACAAGTACGCCGCCTTGGACCGGGCTTACTCACGCCTGGAGGAGCGCTTGCGCCGCCAGGCAGATCGGCACCGATTCCATCGCCACGGGAAGGCCACCGAGCGACTGGCGGCCCAGATCTGGGAGCCCGGTGACCTGGAGATCGGCAGTCCGACCGCCATCAAGGATCAGACCGATTCGGCCGAGCTGCCTGATATTCCGCTTGAGGACGGGATCCCGGTCTTCGAGGATGGCCCAGTGGTCGTGCGGGAAAAGATGCATCAGACGCAACCGATGACCGTGGAGCAGGCCGTGACGGAGATGGAACTGGTCGGACACGACTTCTTCCTCTTCGTCGAGGCTGAGACGTCGGCTCCGGCTGTTGTGTATCGGCGCCGCGGCTACGACTACGGCCTGATCAGGGTCGATGCGGGTGGCTCCGCCGGATAGGCGCTCTGTCGCATCAGACGGCGAGCTGCGGCAGATTCTTATTGCAGACGACTATCCGCTGCTGGCGCGAGGTATTGCGGCGGTGCTGGCCTCACGCGCTGATCTGGAAGTAGCAGTTTGCGACCCTTTGACCACGCGGGTGCTGGCTTGTTCAACGGATCGCCCTATCGACCTGGTGGTGATCGGAGCAGCGGACTGGCGCCCCTGGCTGGAAATGTGGAATACCTTGCACGCTCGTTTGCCGGGTATTCGAGCGATCATGTTGATCGAGTTTGATTCGGCCCTGGAAGCTGCCGAGCTCGCTCAAGCCGGCGTGTCCGGCGTCCTCCCGCGTTCGGTCGGAGAAGCTGATCTAATTTTGGCCGTCGAAACTGTTCTGAGTGGTCGGGAATTTGTTTCGTCGGCGTTGAGTGGCCTGATGATGGATGCGCTATCCCAGGTCGGGCGACAACGTGTGTTGGGGTCGACATTCGGTGGCCTGTCCGGGCGCGAGGTCGAGGTGTTGGAACTTGTAGCCGAGGGCCTGTCGAATCGAGATATCGGCTTGCGATTGCACATCAGCGAGAACACCGTCAAGAACCACATGCGACGAATTCACTACAAGCTGGGTGTGACGTCTCGTACGGAAGCCGTCGCGAAGGGAAGTCGGGTCGGGCTGCTCCGCTCCAGAGCCTGGTCGTCCCGGCCCGGAGCCGGTCGCTGAAGGTTTCGTTGCCTCCGATGCCGCCTCGGGTGAGTGGTCGTGTGGATCGGGCTCGATCTCCGCCGATCGTTGGTGGGTCCCGACTGCGTACGATGGCGCGCGTGGAGTTGTTCAATAAGATCCTTCGTGCCGGTGAAGGCAAGATTCTTCGACGCCTGAAGGCGATCACCCAACAGGTGAACAGCCTGGAGCCCGACTTCGAGACCTTGTCCGACGCTGAGCTCAAGGCGATGACCGCGCAGTTCCGGGAGCGGTTGGCCGAGGGGGAGACGCTGGACGAGTTGTTGCCCGAGGCGTTCGCCACGGTGAGGGAAGCGGCCCGCCGGACCCTCGGACAGCGTCACTATGACGTGCAGATAATGGGTGGCGCGGCGCTCCACCTGGGGAATATCGCCGAGATGAAGACTGGTGAGGGGAAGACCCTCGTGTCGACGCTTCCCGCTTACTTGAACGCTTTGCCTGGTGGTGGCGTGCACATCATCACGGTTAACGACTACCTCGCCGAGCGCGACTCCGAGTGGATGGGACGGGTACATCGATTCCTCGGGCTGGAGGTCGGTTGCATCCTCTCCGAGCTGACTCCCCCCCAGCGGCGGGTCGCCTATGCCGCGGACATTACCTATGGCACCAACAACGAATTCGGTTTCGACTACCTGCGGGACAACATGGCGTGGTCGACCGACGAGATGGTTCAGCGTGGGCACAGCTACGCGATCGTCGACGAGGTGGACTCGATTCTCATCGACGAGGCGCGAACCCCGTTGATCATTTCGGGGCCTGCCGATCAATCCCCGAAGTGGTACGCGGATTTCGCCAAGTTGGTGCGTAGGCTCGAATCCGACCGTGATTACGAGGTGGATCCCAAGAAGCGCACGGTGGGAATTCTCGAGGAAGGTGTCGAGCGAACCGAGGATTGGCTCGGTATCGACAACCTGTACGAGACGGTGAACACCTCGCTGGTCGGGTTCTTGAACAACGCCATCAAGGCGAAGGAGTTGTTCAAGCGCGACAAGGACTACGTGATCATGGACGGAGAAGTTCTGATCGTCGATGAACACACCGGGCGCATACTGTCCGGGCGCCGCTACAACGAGGGACTGCACCAGGCGATCGAGGCCAAGGAAGGCGTCGAGATCAAGGCCGAGAATCAGACGCTGGCCACGATCACTTTGCAGAACTTTTTCCGCCTCTACAGCAAGCTGTCGGGCATGACCGGCACGGCCATGACCGAGGCGGCCGAGTTCAACCAGATATACAAAATCGGTGTAGTTCCGATACCGACCAACCAGCCCAACATTCGTCAGGATCGGCCGGATCTGGTGTATCGGTCCGAGGACGCCAAGTTCCTCGCCGTGGTCGATGACATCGCCGAGCGCAATGAGCTTGGACAGCCGATCCTGGTTGGCACGACTAGTGTGGAGAAGAGCGAACTTCTGTCGGGCATGTTGCGTCGGGCGGGAGTCAAACATGAGGTGTTGAACGCCAAGAACCACCACCGGGAAGCAGCGATCATTGCTGAGGCGGGGCGGAGGGGCTCAGTCACGGTGGCGACGAATATGGCCGGTCGCGGTACCGACATCATGCTCGGCGGCAATCCGGAAGTTCGTGCCGCCCAGGAGCTGGCCCGCCGGGGGCTTTCACCCGCCGATACGCCCGAGGAATATGAGCAGGCTTGGCCGGAAGCGCTGGCCGATCAACAGCGGGCCGTGTCAGACGAGCATGGCGAGGTTGTCGATCTCGGAGGACTGTACGTGCTGGGCACCGAGCGGCACGAGTCGCGCCGGATCGACAACCAGTTGCGGGGTCGCTCCGCCCGCCAGGGGGATCCGGGTGAGACCAGGTTCTATCTGTCCTTGAACGACGAATTGATGAGACGGTTCAATGCCGGTTTGGTCGAGGCCTTCCTCAGTCGGTTCAACGTGCCCGATGACGTGCCGATCGAAGCCAAGATGGTCACACGCGCCATTCAAAGTGCGCAGAGCCAGGTGGAGGCGCAGAACTTCGAGATCCGGAAGAATGTCCTGAAATATGACGAGGTTCTGAATCGGCAGCGGCTGGTTATTTACGGCGAACGGCATCGGGTGTTGGAGGGAGAGGATCTTCAGGACCAGATTCGGACGTTTATCGACGATGCCGTGGTCGGCGCTGTCACCCAGGCCACGCTCGAGGGGTACCCGGAGGAGTGGGACCTGGATGTCCTCTGGACCCAGATGCGGGCTCTGTACCCGATCAGTGTGGAGGTGGAGGACCTCGAGGAGCGGGCCGGTGGCGGTCGGGGGAGCCTGAGTCGCGAGTACCTGATCGAGGAGTTGCAGGAAGACATCCAGCAGGCGTACGACGCGCGAGAGGAAACCCTCGGTGCCGAAGTCCTGCGCGAGCTCGAGCGGCGTGTCGTCCTGTCGGTGCTCGACCGGAAATGGCGGGAACACCTGTACGAGATGGATTACCTGCAGGAGGGCATCGGTCTGCGGGCGATGGCCCAGCGGGATCCACTAGTCGAGTACCAGCGTGAGGGGTTCGACCTCTTCCAGGGGATGATGGATTCGATCAAGGAAGAGGTTGTCGGCTACCTGTTCAACGTCGATGTCACGGTTACCGGCGAGGACACTGAGGAAGAACCCCCGGAGGAGGACGA
This sequence comes from Candidatus Nanopelagicales bacterium, assembly GCA_030699055.1. GTDB lineage: Bacteria > Actinomycetota > Actinomycetes > S36-B12 > UBA10799 > JAUYKX01. Next base: position 2,652 of record JAUYKX010000191.1, on the reverse strand, counting down.
GTCTCGGCCGGCCCTGAGCCCTGACGCTGCCGGCGCCCCGGACCGGGAGACGGAACCTGGAAAGCACCACCCGCATGTTGCCGCTCCGGGGCTTACCCCGGAACGACCGGCGGCCCTGCAGTACACCGCGCCGGCGGAAGACGGGACCGTGCAACATTCGGCGGCGCGGGCAAACCCGGTGGGCGCTTCCGTTGATGGCTCGACTCCGGTAGCGGGCGGTTCCGACGGCGAACCCGGGTACGCGAATGTGTCGCGAAACGCGCCATGCCCGTGCGGATCGGGCCGCAAGTACAAGCGGTGTCACGGGGACCCGCGGAGCAGGGGTCGGGCCGACTCGGTCAAACCAGGTCGGCACTGACGCAGATCCACTTGCCGTCCCACCCTTCCATTCGGAGGGCCAGGGCCCGGTGCCGCGTCCCCCAGGAGACGACGGCCGTCGCCTCGACAACCCCGTCAGCCGGTTGGCTGGCATGCACGCTGCGAACTCGTACCTGGATGGCTTCGCGCTCGCGAACCGAGCGGTGCGCTGCTCTCAAGTCCGTCAGAATGGCTCGCGTCGTCCAACGCGACAGTTGCTGAGGTGAGCGAATCCCGGACCGCGCCTCGACGATGGCTTGGGCCAGTCGGGCAGACCAGGCGACGGGTTCGGGTAATTCGCGGGTCGGGGTCGCCCGGCGTTCACTGAAGTCGTCAATATCGTCCACGCCGGGCCGAGTGGGTTGCGTCGATAGTCGTCGGTTCAAGGCGCGACCGGCGGAATCCGGTGTGCGGTTAACCTGGCGCAGGGCCGGGCGGGGAGCGCCGACCAGCCCGGTGGGCATGACCAGTTCCAGATCCAGTTCGCCCTGTCGAGCGGATTGGGCCCGTCGTCCGTTGTCGTGGGTACTCGACGGCGTAACCGGCCATGGGCTCGGGCAGGCGCTGACTCGCAAGCGACGCGGGGCGACTGCCGGCGATGTATCCGCGGGGATCGCGGTGAGTTGTGGACTGTCGGATGACTCCGTAGCAACACTCAAGGCGGTGTGATTCATGTCGTCACCCGTTGTCCATCGAGACACTGCCGGTGGTTCATGCCCGGGTTCACGACCGCGTTCACACTGGCGTTCATTGCGGGGCGCGGAGCCCGGTCGAGGTGAACATCGATGTCCGCAAGATCTCGAGGGGGTCGCGGCGGCTTCGTTCGCGGAACTCGGTCGACCAGCGGCGAGAACATCGCTTTCGCTGCGGATTTCGCCGAGTCGAGGTCCGTCTTCGGCTGAGCTGGCAGTTCAGCGGCAGGCGTGCGGTCGATGGTCATCGCGTGGGACATGCCGGTGCTGGCTACAGCCGCCACGCCAACCGCGCTGACCAGGGTGGCAGCGGTGCGTTTCACGAGCGCTGGGGTGATCCGCAATGAGGCCCGATGACAGGCCGCACCGAGTCGACCGGGTGTCGAGGCAATCAGCCAGAGGAGTCCGCCCAAGGCGGCTCGACCGAAGTAGGCGCCAGCCAAGATGGCCAAGATCTGACTCAGGAGATGGTCGAATGCGGCACTATTGATCATGTTTCCCCCATTTTCAGCTCGCGCACCGGCGTTGGTGTGCGTTTGCGTGCGTTTGCCTATGAAAACACGCGGTAGCCCGTTATAGACGAGACGGCGGTGTCTCGTCAAGTGAGCCTGATTTACTGTGGGCGCGCACGCGCTTTGTCGCGAGTCAGGCGGGTGAATCCGGGCAGCCAGGCCATGACTCGTCGAATCGATACGGGGGCTTGATGGGCAAGCGGGATGAAGGCGAACAGGCTCTCCGGTGGCCGGTGGTCCATCCGGAAGTCGAGGCGGAACGATTGATCGCCTCCACTTGGGCGCAGATCGCCGCAGATGAGGCGGAAGAGCGCGATGCCCAGGTGGTCGACCAGGTCCGGGTCGAGCACGGGCGGTTGGGGTTGGCCGACCGGCTGGCAGAACGAATCGGCGAGGTGGTCGCGATCTCACCACGCGGTGCGAGCGGGATTCGGGGCCGGTTATTGGCCGTTGGCCAGGAGTGGGCGTCGCTTGCCGGGCCTGCGGGTCGGTGTTTCGTGGCCATCGCGGCGATAGACCGGGTGCAGTGGACGAGTGTCGGTTCGAAGGCTTCCGGTGGCGCTCCGGATGGGTCTTCCTGGAAAGAGGCGATTCGGTCGTTGGTGGCTGCCGGACGACTGGTTTCGGTCCAACTGTCAGACGGCTACACGTGTCGGGGGCGAGTCCTCAGATGTGGCGCTGATCACCTCGATCTGGAGCCGGAGACCTCTCGTGGCACCGGGTCGACGGAGTCGATGGTCGTGGCTTTCCGCGCGATATCGGTGATCAGCGTCCATTGATCGACCGGCGCCATCACGACCGGCGCCATCACGACTCGGTGCCGGACTCCTCCCGGCCGAAAGGATGGGAGGCGACAAACTCGGCGGTTTGCTCGTACGCGGAATTGATGTACGCCTCGAGCTGGGCCGCCTCCACCCGCCATTGGCCCCTGCCGCCGATCTTGATTGCCCGAAGTTCACCACTGCGGACCAAGGCATAGGCCTGGGCGGCCGAAATATTGAGGGTGTCGGCGACATCAGCGAGGGTAAGGAATCGACTCGACATCACCCCTGATCAATACCACGAATGCCTGGTGCGGCGCGCACCGCTTG
>JAUYKX010000179.1 GCA_030699055.1 Candidatus Nanopelagicales bacterium | reverse complement strand
GGTCAGTACTCCGCAGGCCGCGGCGAGTTTTGTGCTCAGTGTGTGCGTGAATCCGGCCACTGAACCCGCGTCGGATGTTGCGATCGAGTAGACCTCGCCGGGCATGCGCCGCGGTGACATGCCGTGCGGATCGAGGCTTCGGCTCGCGATGTCCATCCGCAAGCGGTGTGCTCCGTGCTCGGTGACGGAATCGGAGATGCGCGCCGCGAAGCGCCAACTGAGCAACAAGCCGGTGAAGAGAATTCCGAGAACGAGGATCCACTTTCCCAGTGCTGCCGCATCGCTGGTCGCCACAGCTCGGTCGATGACCGCACCGATCACCACCGGCACCAACGCTTCCGCGACCTGGTGACCCGTGAAGCCGACGGACGCTGCCTCCAGCTTGGCTCCGCGTCCGTCGGAGGCGATCGCGCGTGTGATTTCCTGGCGCGGCGTGATCGCCGGGCTGGTTGGGGGACCGTTTGTATCGGCCGAAAGAAGTGGTGTCGAAGGCACTGGGTCCACGCTAGGGACCGTGGGCGGTAGTCAGAAGTCACACAGGTGCCAATACTTGTCGTGAACAGGCCATACGTCTGGCGGTGGCCGAATCGCGATAGTAGTTGGCCCCGTTGCGGCGGGGAAGGCATCGACTCATCGACAACACTGCAATAAATTAAGGTCTACCTTACTTAGCGCGGGTTAACTATGTCCGGAAGTCGGATTGATCCTCGTGTTCGGGTCCGGTTCATGTTCCATCGATGTTGGAGATTGTTGTGAGTCTTGTGTTCGGCGAGGTACTTCACAAGGAGTACGTGACCCCGGGAATGGTTCGTATCGTGTTCGGTGGGGAGGAGCTGACCGCGTTCGAAACCACCGGCACCGGCGACGAATACCTGCGTCTGCACTTCCCGGTCCCGGCCACGGGCAAGTTCGTTCTGCCGGCCGAAGATCCGGACGCCCCGCGCGGTTGGCGGTACCCGGAGGGCGAGGAACCGTCCCCGTGCCAGCCGTACACCGTGCGACGGTTCGATTCCGAAGCCAGCCGCATGACGATCGACTTCGTCGTTCACGAGGGCGGCATCGACAGCGACTGGGCACAGAAAGCCGAAATCGGCGACAAGTTGGCGATCGGCGAATCTCGCGGGCTCTACGAGCCGCCGGCCGACGCACGCTGGCAGGTATTCGTCGCCGACGCGACTGGACTCCCCGCACTCGGACGCCTGATCGAACAGTTGCCCGCCGGCATCTCGGCGAAGGCAATCGTCGAGGTGGTGGACGAGTCTCACAAGCAGCAGATCACCTCCGCGGCCGACGTCGAGTTCATCTGGCTTGTCGGCAGCGGCAACGGTGTTGCACCGTCGAAGCTCCCGGACGCGGTCCGGGCGATGAACCTGCCCACCGATCTCGGATACGTGTGGGTGGCCGGCGAAAGCACGATGCTCCGTGACATCCGCAAGTACCTTCGCCACGAACTGAAGTTGCCGGGTGAGCAGTACAAGGTCATCGGTTACTGGACCTACAAGGCCGAGGTGTGGAACGCGAAGTACGAGGCCCTCGACGAAAGTGTCCGTGCGGCACTCGATGCGGCCTGGGAATCGGACCGCGACGAGGAAGAGATCCGCGACGAGGTCGAGAAGACTCTAGAGAGCGCCGGCTTGTGACCGTTGGATTCGACAAGAGTGCTGTCGACAAGAGTGCTGGCGACAAACGTGCTGTAGACAAAAGTGCAGTCGACAAGAGCGCCGTCGACAAACACACCGAAGAGCTGATCGACGAGTCGCTGCACGAGAAGCAGAAGCAACCGGACGGGCTGGTATCGACCAACTCTCGTCGTATGGCAGGTCTTCTGGTGTGCCTGGTAGTGCTCGCCGCCGTGCTCCTTCTGAGCATCGCGGTGGGTTCGAAGACCATTCCTTTCGGCACCGTGATCGACGCTTTGGTGAACTACGACGACTCCAATGATCACGTGATCAACCGTGACCTGCGGCTACCGCGAACTCTGCTCGGTCTGATAGTCGGTATGGCGCTCGGTGTGGCCGGCGGCCTCATCCAGGCGATGACGCGAAATCCCTTGGCGGACCCTGGCATTCTCGGTGTCAATGCCGGCGCGGGGTTCGCGATGGTTGTTGCCGTCGCGGTCTTCGGATTGACGAGCATCTGGTCTTACATCTGGTTCGCTTTCCTCGGCGCGGTGATAGCCACGGCGATCGTCTACACGTTGGGGTCGATCGGCCGAGGTGGTGCGACGCCCATTCGGCTGACCCTGGCCGGTGTTGCCATCGGCTCGGTGCTCGGCGGCATCTCGTCCGGCATCACCCTGCTCAACCCGACCGCCTTCGACCAGATGCGTCAGTGGAATGCCGGCTCACTCAGCGGACGTTCGTTGGAAATCGTTCTCGCCGTTGCCCCGTTCATTCTCATCGGGCTCTTCCTGGCGCTTGCGTTGGCGCGCCAACTCAACGCCGTGGCCTTGGGCGACGATCTGGCACGTTCGCTCGGTGCCAACATCACCCGCACTCGTATCCTCGGCGTCATTGCGGTGACCTTGCTGTGCGGCGCGGCGACAGCTGCGGCCGGCCCG
>JAUYKX010000176.1 GCA_030699055.1 Candidatus Nanopelagicales bacterium | reverse complement strand
GACCGAGGGTCGATCGGAATCGGCGGTGGCCCGCGAAGCACTAGAACGTTACCTGGCCTAACGGAAACAGCAGTAACCCCACTCTCGGCCTTTGCTGGCGACAATCGGATCTGGCTGACACGATAGGCCTGAGCCACCACCAGTAACACTGCGGCAAATTTGCCGCTACTGCGGCGAGGAAGCCGAGATCCCCCGAGTCTCGAATAGAGGTGAATGCAGTGATTGGACACCGTTTGCGTACACCGGCAATAGCTGCGGCCGCACTGATTGCCGGTCTACTGACGGCCGCACCGACTCCTCCCGCCGAGGCATTCGGGACCGTCGACAACATCCTGCTCAGCCAGAGGGCGGAGCACGAGAGGATCACCCGCGCGCTCGCCTGCGGCGCGGTGGACGCGCCCCGAGACTGTTTGGGGCCGAACTCGATCGCCCTCCTGGCCGGGGGCAAGGGCACATTCGGCGGCGTCGGCGCGCCGGACGACCCGCAGGAGGGACTTGGGCCCTTCTCCAAGCACTGTGACGACGCCGACCACTATCCGAACTGGAAACAGCAGTACCCCGGCTGGGCCAAATACAAGCAATCACGCGCCGACGCGAACGAAGCCCTTGCCAAGTGCATCAAGTACTACCGATCGCAGCTCGACTCGGCGGTGGACGAGGCGCGCGGTTTGGTGAACAAGCGAGGGAATCTTGCTCCGGCGCAGGCTGATATCTTCAGCGGCCCGAAGGGAACGATCAAGGACTCCTGCTCGTTCCCCAAGACCGGCCGCGCCAAGTCGGACCGCGCGAAGTGCGCAGTCATGAACCGTTTGGGAAGGGCACTGCATGTTGCGGAGGATTTCTACTCCCACACCAACTGGGTGGACTTCCCGCGGCCTGGCGGTCCGAAGCTTCGCAACCCTTGGGGAATGGGTCGTACTGACCTGGCGCCCTTTCTGCGGTATCCAGCCTCGGGTGGTTCACTCGCTGGCCAGATCCCGCCAGAGCTCATCAGTGGCTGCGACGACAGCATTCCGATCTGGGGCGGGGTGAGTTGTTTCCACCGGATCTCACATGGGGATCTAAACAAGGATCAGGGGACGATCGACTGGCGTACGGGTGCCGCCACCGGTCCGAAGACCAGCCGCGGAAAGATCGTTCATGATGGCCGGACGAACTTCGAGCGCGCCGTGACGAGCGCCCGCGCGCAGGCGCGCCAGACGTGGTCGGATTTCCTGGCCGCCCTGGAAACGACGTACGGCGCCAGAAGCGCTGCGGCGATGGTGAAATCACTCACCGAGGACACTCCCTACGCGCCGTGTCCAAAGGTGACCGGCAGTTCGCCTGATGCGCGCGACCCCGCCGTCAAGGCTGCGCGCCGCGCGACGGCGATCGAGGTCGAGATCCGAAACCAGACCTCGGCCCCCCTTCATTGCACGAAGATGGACCTGGATGCCGGGGAATGGGTGGACTACCCGGACCAGACGGTCGGTGCCAGGGCGGACGGCGTGTTCCGGGTGCAGGGGCGCGGTGATGGTCGTGGCGCCGAGGCAGAGGTCACCTACCTGATCGGGGATGGCCCGAACTGGCTGATGGTTACCGCGGACAACGAACCAACAGCGCGGGATCGCTACCGGTGCGAGGTCACTGGTTCCTTCTCATGTCGAGTCGTGACCCGCGAAGGTCACAGGTCTCAGATGCGAGTGATCCTCGACGCGGGATAGGTCTGCGGGCGTCTTTTCTGCGTCAAGGGGTCGGCTGGCAGGGGGTCTCTTCTTTACCCGGACGACGACACCCAAACCTGGGATCATGGGCCGGGGCGTCGGAGGTATTCGACCTGGTGGAGCAGTAGAGCCGGCCCCTGGGAGGAATGCGTTGTCGCTATCACAAAACAAGATCGTTGGTCGGCGGGCCGAACTCAGACAGTTGCGCGAAACCGTGGATGACGTGGCGCGCACCCGAGTCGTGGTCCTCGAGATTCAAGGGTCAGTCGGTTTCGGGAAGACGACGATGCTGGGCGCACTTGCGGGAATCGCAGCTGATCGAGGATTTCGGGTGTTCCGGGCCACAGGGAGTCCGACGACGACAGGCAGGCCATTCGCAGCTCTCATGTCATTGCTCGATGCTGCCGACGCCAGGAGCACATGTCCCGACCGAAATCATCCATGCACAGCACGTAACTTTCCGAATACACATCGTGAGCATTTCGCTGCCTGCTCAAGGCGAATCTCAATCACGCAAACGAATCAGCGCGGGGTAGCTTGGTCGAACACCCAACCCCACCACGTCGGAGGTTCCCATGAGATGGAAGTTCGCCCCACCACTGACTGCGTTTGCCGTCCTGTCGCTCCTGATGCTCGGCGGATGCGGTGGAGGCGACCAACCCACCGCCACCGAGGCGACGGCGTCGACTGGGGTCGGACTGGAGGGCTCGTTGCAGTCCGGGGGTGGACGAACCCCGGTGAGCGAGCCGACCTTCATCGAAGTGGGCAAAGCACCCGAGGGCATCGCATACGCGAGCGGGTCCGTGTACGTGGCCAACGTCGGCGGAAACTCCGTATCGGTTGTCGACACCGCCGGCAACAAGACCGTCGCCACCATCACCGGGGCCAAGCGACCCACGTCTGTGGTGGCGTCCCCGGACGAAACCAGGGTCTACGTGTCCGTGCTCGGGAAGAAGACTGTCGCGGAGATCGACACAAAGTCCAACACGATCATCCGCCGCCTCCCGGGCAACGGCGGTCAGCTCGCGATATCCCCGGACGGCCGCTGGCTGTACCAGTCACCGGGCGCCGCCGGGGTGAGCCGCACCGATCTGGGATCGGGGACCGCCCGGGAGTTGCCCGGCACAGACCGAACCACGGTCTACGCCGTCTCGCAAGACGGATCGATCCTCTACGCCCAGCGGGTGGACTCCGGTGACAACAACTCGCTGCAACCGCACCTCGTTCGCCTGCGCGCCACCGACGGAACCGTCACCCGCGACACGCCCCTCATCGCCGACACCTTGTGGTCCTTCGCCGGCGACATGCTCTTCGATCCCGAATTCGGATACCTCTACGTCTCGATGCAAGGAATGAACGACGGATTTTCCGGGGTCTCAGGCACCACCGTGCAGCGGTACGACCCAACGACGCTCGAACTGAAGGGTACGTACGACGCCGGACGGGATCGGGAAGTCAATGTCGAGCTCGGGCCG
>JAUYKX010000172.1 GCA_030699055.1 Candidatus Nanopelagicales bacterium | reverse complement strand
TTGGATATCGCCAGCCTTGGCCGCATCGGTGACGCCCTTGCCGAATGAACCGTAGGGCGGGCGGAAGCAAGTCGGGGTCAACCCCGTTGCCCTCTTGATCGCTCCCGATGTGCGGCTGAAGTCCGAACTGACGGCACTGGTCGACCAACTGCCCATTACCGGGTGCGACCAGCTGTGCATGGCAACCGGGAAGCCCTCCCGGGTCAGATGCTTGAGGGTCGCGCGGCCGGATGTCGTCGCCGCCAGGTTGCCGAGGGCGAAAAACGTCGCGGTGGCGTTGTTGTCCCGAAGTGCTTTGGCGACGGCGATCGTGGACGCATCATCGGGACCGTCGTCGTAAGTCAGGTAGAGGGCTTTTGCGGTTCCGATGCGCTTGGGGCCGCGGTAGAAGATCGGCGATGCGGCGGTCGTCGGCGCGCGACGGGGTTGAAGGTCAACTGGCAGGGCCAGGAAACCGGCCGCTGGGTTTTCCGGGGTCGGGTCCGGTTCAGGACTGGAAGTGGTGCCTCGATTGCCGGGGGAAGCCGAGGTCTCCCCGACCTGTGCGGTGGGACCGGTACAAGCCGCCAACAAGACAGACCCGACGACGGTCACCGGAATTGCCCAGCGGAGTGCGTTGACCACAGGCCGGTTATTCACCGACATAGAATCGCAGCGGACATGGGAATTGTCCACTGACCCGGCGGATGTGGACTGGTGGATCGAGTTCGGCGGTCGGTGGGGGTTGAGGGCGATGATTCGGGATCGGTATTCATGGTGCGGGGTGGATCCACTCTGCTGCTCGCCTCCGCCGCCCCACCCATCCGCTCCGGCGATTCCGAAGTCGATCGAGCAGGAGTCGCCGGACTCGAAATCGCGGGACGGGCAGTTGCCTCCCGTCCCGAATCGGGCGGCAGGGGATGAAGAACTTCTGGTCGCGGTGGATCACCCTCGGATCAGCGTGATCGAGGCGTATAGGAAATCAGGCTGGCCGTTCGCGGTTGAAGGTGCGTTTCTACGTCGGAAAGCCATGGATCGGTTGGGTGCCGCCGCCGATCTATTGCCCGTCGGATTCGGGTTGGCTGTTTGGGACGCCTGGCGGGACCGGCGACTGCAGCAGGCTCTCCATGACGACGCGTATGCGGACCCGGCGTTGCCTCCGGGGTTTGTCTCGCGACCATCCGATGACCCGAGCTTTCCTCCGCCTCACGCGACCGGTGGCACGGTGGACGTGACTCTCACTTGGGAGTCGGTGCCCCTCTCCTTGGGTACGGGCTTCGATGATTTCGTTCCGGATGCTCGTCCGGAGGCATTGGAACTCATTGCCGATGATGATCCACTCGCGCTTTCACGTGATCTTCGACGACTGTTGCGAAAGGTCATGGTCGACCAGGGATTTGTTCAATTGGGGTGTGAGTGGTGGCACTTCGAGTACGGAACGCGTCTGTGGGCAGCCCGCAACCATCAACCAGCGCGCTATCACGCGCATCCCGGCCCGTTTGAACCATGATGGCCCGGTGACCGTTGATCCGGATGTCTCGCGGCCGTTCGCTCCGACCGAGGCTGACCTGAAGGAAATGGTGGAGATTCTGCAGGCCGCTCGCGGGGGCGCGGCTGACTCGGCCGAAAGGCAGGAGGAGAGCGGGCGGGCGGTTGATCGACTTCCCGAGCACCTGCCGCGGGAAGGTGTGGGCGCGGCTGAGGCGCTGGCCGCCATTGGGGCGACCTTGACCGGTTTCGCTCGATTCGATGATCCGGTGTGGGCAGCTCATCTCGACACTCCCAAGCCCTGGGTTGGTTGGGCCGGTTCACTTTGGGCGGCCGCGACCGGACAGGATCTGGCTCATCGCAGATCGGCACCGGTGGCCCGCCTGCTGGAAAAGAGGCTGCAGTCCTGGCTGGCCCCGATCTGGGGCATGAACACGGGTTTGTTGGTTCCGGATCAGGCGCAGGCCAATCTGACCGCACTGTGGGCGGCCCGCGACTCGGCAGGCATCAGCAGGGTGGTTGTTTCCGAGGCTGCCCACAGGTCGGTATCCAAGGCTGCCCGTGTTCTCGGTCTGTCGTTCGTCACTCTCCCTTGCGGTGACGACGATCGGCTCGATCTCGCGGCCTTGGGGGATTACGCGCGTCGGGAGCCGGATCAGTTCCGCCGATCCGCAGTCGTGCTGTCTGTGGGAACGCCGGGTGCGGGGGCTGTGGATCCGATCAAAGCTGCCCGGCGTGCCGTGGCTGCCATGGGAACCGAAGCCGGTTGGTGGCACGTTGACACCGGTTGGTGTGGTCCGTTGGCGCTCGACACGCGATCGGCTCAGGTGTTCGAGGGCATCTCGCGCGTTGACTCGGTGAGTGCTGTCCTCCATTCGTGGATGTTCGCGCCCGTGCCTTCAGCTTTCGTCGGCTTCCGGGATCGGGCTCGGATGGTCGGTGCCCTTCGTTATGCCGACGATGAGGGTGATTCCCAACTGGGCCTCTCGGACAGTCGGGGAGCGGCTGCGCTGGCTCCGATGCTCGTGCTGCTGGCATACGGGGCGGATGGCGTGGCCCGGTGGGTGCGGCATGGCCTTGATGTCTTGGCGGAGATCGAAACGTCTCTGCGCGCCAACCCCGAGATCGAACTGTTCGCCCATCAGTCGTTGGGGATGCTGTTGTGGCGCCCCCGGTCCGGATCGGTGGGTGCAGTGTTCGATCGTCTCAATCCGGTCGCGGGTTCACTGGTGACCGTTGGAGGTCGCCAGTGGATCAGGCATGTGGCCACCGGCCCCATGCTCGATGCCGAGCGGCTGTTGGTGGAGATCAATCGTGCCCGCCTCTGACCCGGCTACTTCGGGTTGGCCGGACCCGGGTCACCGACTGCGGATCGTGGTCATCGGAGGCGGGATCGCCGGATTGGCGGCAGCGTGGACGGTGGCCGCCGGGAACGCCGGGAATGGCGAGCCCGCGCCGGAAGTCGTGCTACTCGAATCGACGGATCAGGTGGGCGGGAAGATCCGGGCGAGCGAATTCGAGGGAATCCAGGTCGACGAGGGGGCCGAGTCGATGTTGGTCGCTCGACCCGAAGCGCTAGCTCTGGCCCAGGCGGTCGGGCTGGCCGGCGACATTGTCAATCCGGCCACGACACAGGCCGGTTTGTTCGTTCGCCATCGGCTGCGCCCACTTCCACCCGGGTTGATCTCCGGAATTCCGACGGATCTTCACGCTCTCGCCGAATCCGGAATCATGACCTGCCGGGGATTGGCGCGGATACCGTTGGACCATTGGCTGCCGCGAACGACCATCGACGGTGATGTTTCGGTCGGCGACTATGTGTCTACGCGCCTGGGCCCGGAAGTTGTGGACAAACTGGTCGATCCGATGCTCGGTGGTGTTTACGCGGGTCGAGCCGAGGATCTGAGCCTGGAAGCGACGGTGCCGGCGCTGTTCAGGTTGGCGCGGCAGGACAGGTCTCTGCTCTCTGCGGCCAAGGAGGTTCGCCACACGGGTGCGGCCCCGAGCGGAGCGCGAAGAGGACCCGTATTCGCTGGGATCGAAGGCGGATTGGGCCGCCTTCCGGGGACTGTCGCCAATCGACTCGAAGCACTCGGTG
>JAUYKX010000171.1 GCA_030699055.1 Candidatus Nanopelagicales bacterium | reverse complement strand
CTTGGTCGAAGCTGTGTCGGATCCTCTCGTTCAGTTCACTGGGAGAGCCAGCGGCGCGATCGAACAGCGGCGCCAGCGGCGGCGTCACCGTGCGGACCTCAAGCACGCCGTCCCGCCGATTCGCCGACAGTCGCTCGCCCGGTTCCAACTGGCGAACACCTTGAAACGTCGCATACCCGGATGGGCGGTACCCGAGGCGGGCCAGCCAGGCCGCGCCGCTTGGGTCGATACGGGCCCCCGCGACTCCCGCGACCGACGCCGCCCGATTGCTGACAATCAGCTCATCGCCCAGATTCGTCCAATACAACGGATACCCCGCACTGGTACCCGAATAGGCGATCAACGTGTCGTCGCGAATGAGTACGGCGGCGAAGTTTCCCGCAAGCTCCGCGAATCCCGGGGTTTTACCGGCGGCCAACACCACCTCGACCGAGTCCGTCGAGGCGTCCGTTAGCCCTTCGACAAACAGGCCTCGTCGGTCGTCTCCCAACAGGGGCCGGTCCAGAGGCGCATCCCACGACCAGACGGCAATCTCCGAACCCGCCATCCGGTGTATCGCCGGCGGTGGTGGCTCAAAGGGCAGCCAGCGTTCAAGGGACTGCGCGGGGGTCAGCGACGCCGACCAAGTCTCCGACACTATCCGGCGATCACCCACCCGATGCGGAGGGCGCGAGCCCGAAACCTCCACCTCCCGGCGTTTTGATCAGCAAACGATCGCCCGCCGCAACGAAGATCGAGTCCGCCGCCGCCAGTTCCCGACCAGAGCCGTCAGATCGGATCCACTCTGTCCGGCCCGGCGCTCCCGCCCCGCCTCCGGCCAATCCGAACGGGGCCTCCCGGCGCCGACCAGCCAGGATCGACACCCGCATCGGAACCAGGAACTCCAGTTCCCTGACCGCCCCGTCACCACCACGCCGGACCCCCCTGCCACCGCTGTCGGACCGAATCCCGAACCGGACCACCCGCACGGGGTGACGCAATTCGAGGATCTCGGGGTCGGTGAGTCGAGAGTTGGTCATGTGACTGTGGACAGCGTCGGTGCCGTCGAAGTCCGGCCCGGCACCGGAGCCACCGCAGATCGTCTCGTAGTACTGGAAGTCGTTGGTGCCGAAGGTCAGGTTGTTCATCGTCCCCTGCGAAGCGGCACAGGCCCCGAGCGCCGCCAGCAGGGCATCGGTGATCAACTGACTCACCTCGACATTGCCCGCGACCACGGCCGCCGGATAGCTCGGATCGAGCATCGATCCCGGCGGGATTCGTAACCGAACCGGCTCCAGACAACCGTCGTTCAGCGGAATGTCCTCGGCTACCAGGCAACGGAACGCGTACAGCACGGCGGCTCGGGTGATGGCCCGGGGAGCATTGAAGTTGTCGCCCCGCTGGTGCCCGGTCCCGGAAAAATCGACCAGCACCTGCCGAGCCTGGCGATCGACCTCAACCCGGACGGCGATCGGCATGCCGTCATCGGTATTGGCGACAGCAGCGCCGTCAACCATTCGGTCGATCACATCGCGAACGCACGCGGCGGCATTGTCCTGAACATGTCCCATGTACGCACTGACCGTGTCCCGGCCGTAGCGCTCGACCAGGGCGCACAGTTCCGCCGCTCCGCTGGCGTTGGCCGCGATTTGGGCGGTCAAGTCGTTCACATTGCGATCCGGCGTCCGGGCTGGGTGCGACCCCTGGCCGAGCAATTCGCGTACCAGTTCTTCGGCGAACACCCCTTCGCGCACGATCCTGACGCTGCGCAGCAAAACCCCCTCGTCGTGGATGGATCGACTCATCGGGGGCATGGATCCGGGTGTCAGACCCCCGACGTCTGCGTGGTGACCCCGGCTGGCCACGAAGAACAACGGCTCGCCGTCGCCTTCCCATCCGTCGGACGCCGGGCATTCGGACACCCGGCCTTCGAACACCGGCGTCACCACGGTGATGTCGGGCAGATGCGTTCCACCGTCAAAGGGATCGTTGGAAACGAACACGTCGCCCGGGCGGAACGTGCGCCCGTGCGCCGCCTTGATTGCCCGCACGGTCTCCCCCATCGAGCCCAGATGCACGGGAATGTGCGGCGCGTTGGCCACCAACCGCCCCTCCCGATCGAACAGGGCGCAGGAGAAGTCGAGGCGCTCCCTGATGTTCACCGACCTCGAAGTCTGTTGGAGTACCAGACCCATGCGTTCGGCAACCGACATGAACAGGTTGTTGAACACCTCCAACATGACCGGGTCCACGTCGGTACCCGCTGCGAGCCGGGACGGGAGAGCCGACCCCCGCTTCAGGTGAAGCTGACCCCCGTCCAGAACGGTGGCCTGCCATCCAGGTTCGACGACCGTGGTGGCCACTTCTTCAGTGAGGATCGCCGGTCCGCATATGACCTGGCCCCGAACCAGGCCCTCCCGGTGGAACACCGCAGCGTTCCAGTCGCGCCCCTGCAGATACACCGGCACTCGACCGACTGGGTTGGCTTCGGGCCCGACCGCTGGTGGCAGGCGCAAGTCAGGCGGTTCGGTTTTCTCGATCGCCTCGACGGCGATGGCGTCGACCACGATTGACCGTTCGGGTTGGGTGAATCCGAACCGCCGGCGATGAGTCTGTTCGAACCGACGGGACATCTCGGTCACATCCGCCGGGGCGACGGCTAGCGCAGTGTCGCCTCCTTCGTATTTCAGATGCACGCGCCGGTCGACGTGGACGTCACCCACCGCCCCTTGTCGCCGGAGTTCCTCACGAGCATCGGCCGCAACCGCGTCGAGCCAGCCGGTCAGATCGGCTGGAGCGAGCTCGGACAGTGGTGTCTCGACACTGCGTTCACGCAGGAGCCTGGTTTCGGCCAATGCCATCCCCACAGCCGACAAAACCCCAGCCAGCGGATGGATCGCCACGGATTGAATCCCGAGTTCGTCGGCGACGGCGCAGGCATGCTGGCCTCCGGCTCCACCGAAACAGGCGAGCGAGTAGTCGGTCACGTCGTGCCCGCGAGCCACCGAAACCTTCTTGATCGCGTTGGCCATGTTCAGAACGGCGATGTGGCGGAAGCCAGCCGCGATGTCGACCGCCAGACGATCAACGCCGGCGGCCTGCCGTACCTGATCTCCGACTTGCCGTGCCCGGTTCAGAGCAGCCGATGGATCCACGAGCTGGTCGTGCTCGGGGCCGAAAGCCGCCGGTAGAAACTCCGGGCGAATCAAGCCGAGCACAACATTGCAATCGGTAACAGTGAGCGGCCCACCGAGTCCATAACAGGCCGGGCCCGGGTCGGCGCCAGCCGATTCCGGACCAACCCGAAAGCGCCCGCGCTCAAATGAGCACACCGATCCTCCGCCGGCCGCCACGGTGTTGATGTCCAGCATGGGAGCCCGAATTCTGGCGCCGGCCACTTCGGATTCCAGCACCCGCTCCAACTCACCGGCGAAATGCGCCACGTCAGTCGAGGTGCCGCCCATGTCGAAGGTGATAACCCGCCCAAAGCCGGCGTCCCGACTGGTTCGCACCGCCCCGATCAGCCCGCCAGCCGGGCCGGAGAGAATCGCGTCCTTTCCCCGGAATGCCGATGCTCGGGCCAACCCGCCGCTCGATTGCATGAATCTCAGGTCCACCCCCGGCAACTGGTCGGCAACGCTTTGCGTGTAGCGCAGCAAAATCGGTGACAAATAGGCGTCGACCACAGTGGTGTCACCCCGGCTTACGAACTTGACCAATTCGCTGCAGTCGTGGCTGTTGGACACGTGTTGAAAGCCCACCTCGCGAGCCAGCTCGGCCACCAGTTCCTCGTGCTCGGCAAACCTGTAGCCGTGGAGAAAAACGATCGCCGCGCCCGAGCATCCGTTCCGGCTGGCCTCGGCCAATTGCGTCCGCACGGCTTCGACATCAGGGCGCCGCAATACTTTTCCGTCTGCCGAGACCCGTTCGTCCACCTCGACGACGAGTCGGTACAGCGGCTCAGGCCGATGGATGGCGAGGTCAAACAGCCGGGGCCGATTCTGGTAGCCGATTCTTAAGGCATCGCCGAAGCCGCTGGTTATCACCAGAGCCGTCGGGTCACCGGCACGCTCCAGCAGGGCATTGGTGGCCACCGTCGTGCCCATAGTCACCGAAGAGATCAGGCCCGCCGGAATCGGTGCGCGATCGATGCCGAGCAGCCGCCGGATCCCCTCGATCGCCGCGTCGTCATACGCCCCCGGGGCGCTGGAAAGCAACTTGCCAACCCGCAGACGACCGGCCGGGTCAGCCGCCACCAAGTCGGTGAACGTGCCACCACGATCGATCCAGAAACGCCACCCGGACACCGGGCTAGTCTGCCCCACGCCGCGGACGCAGTCCGCCGCTGCGTTGGCGACTGCGGTAATGACTGAGCCGATCGGATCAGCCGCCGTGGACGATCCGGGCCAGGTCGCGCACCAAAACGGGATCCATCGGCTCTGTCGGGCTTGGAGTGGCCGTGCTATGCACCTCGGTAAGGCCGAGATCGAGCAGTCGCGAAACGTTGGACGGGCGAACACCGCCACCCGGCAAGAGCGTCGGATCGCCTTCGCCCCGGCTGCGCAGCAATTGATAAATCAAGTCGATCCCGTCCACTGCCGTGGTCTTCTGCCCCGAGGTGAGCACCCTCGCGCAACCAAGCTCGCCCAGTTCCCGAAACACCCGCTCGGGCTCGACCACCTGGTCAAACGCCCGGTGAAAAGTCACTTCAATGGCCGGGTTCTCTTTGCGCACCGCAGCGATGAGCACGTCGGTCCGGACCGTGTCGAGTTCCCTGTTCGGCCTCAGCACCCCGAACACCACCCCCGGAAAACCCATTCGGGCCACCGTCGTCACGTCGCGGCACATCGTTTCAAACTCGATTGGCCGGTAGCAGAAGTCTCCGCCCCGAGCCCTGACCATCGGGAATACGGGAATCCGGACCCTCTCGCGCGCCAGCGCCAGGGATCCGATCGATGGGGTCGTCCCACCTTCCGGCCTGCCGGCGCACAGCTCTATCCGATCCGCACCGGCTTCCTGGGCCACAACAGCGTCATCAACCGAGTAACAACAGATCTCCAACCGACGATTCATGGTCGAAGCCCGGCGGATTCGATCGAGGCGACGATTGCATTCCACATCGACCAGCCGCCACCTTTCTCAAGACTTCCTCAAGCTTGGCGGGCTACTCAGTGGTGTACGGAATCGCGAACGTCGTGCCTGTACTCCCGTCTCTGGTCAGGGTCCCGATCAGCTGGCCATTGGCGGCTGTCAGAGTCCCGCCACCGAATATGAACTGGTCGGATTGAAACTGGAATTCGTAGACATCTGAGGTTGGAGAGTATGTGTACTGCCCCGAACCCAGGAACGTGTAAGCCATACTGAAACCCTGCGTGAAGCTTTCCTGTATCTGGAACGTGCCACTGTTCTGGTCACCTGATCCCGGAGTCATAGTTATCGTTCCGGCTACTCCGTCGTACACGTATTTCTTTCCCTGAACGAGCATGTAGAACTCACCGAAATACAGGTGCAATATCGATGCGGCCTGGCCAGAAGGGACCTTGTTCGCAGGCAGCTCGTTGGTCGACGGACTCTCCGCACCACCGGCTCTGATCCCGCAATCAGCGGCTCCGGTGACTTGCAGACACACGGCTGAAACATCACCGGACGAAGGCGGGTCAACTGCATCCGAGGCGCTGGAACCACAAGCGGCCAACGAAAACGCTGCCGCGGCAATGGAGATACATGTGATCACCCGAAACAGGGAGGATTTTGTCATGAGAATGGATCGGCCAAGACGACACAATTCT
The DNA here is from genome assembly GCA_030699055.1 of Candidatus Nanopelagicales bacterium. Lineage (GTDB taxonomy): Bacteria > Actinomycetota > Actinomycetes > S36-B12 > UBA10799 > JAUYKX01. The sequence goes on along the minus strand of JAUYKX010000171.1, from coordinate 1,617 downwards.
TAAGCAAATACCGCAAGTCCTCGAATCAGCGTTGTACGCGCCGGTGAACCCAAGCCGTCGGTAAGCTGTCGAGAGCGGTGAGCAGCCGGGCGGTCACTTCGTCGACAGCGCCCATTCCGTCCACTCGGACCAGAATCCCGCGGTCCGCGTACACGTGTACCAGCGGCTCGGTCTGCGCGGCGTACACCTCCAGGCGGCGGCGAATCACTTCCTCGGTGTCGTCAGGACGACCCTCGATTTCGGCCCGCTTCAGCAGCCGGGCGACGACCTCGTCGGTATCCGCTGTGATCTCCACGACCCGGTCAAGTCTGGTCCCGAGCCCGGTCAGGATTCGGTCCAGTTCGCCGACCTGCTCCAGCGTCCTCGGGTAGCCATCGAGCAGGAAACCATTGGCCGCGTCCGACTGGCCGAGTCGATCCGCCACCATGGCGTTGGTAATGGAATCCGGAACGTACTCGCCCGCATCCATGTACCGATTGGCCTCGCGGCCCAGGTCCGTGCCCTCGCTGACATTGGCCCGGAATATCTCCCCGGTCGAAATGTGCGGGATTCCCAAACGCCCGGCCACGGCCGCCGCTTGAGTTCCCTTGCCCGCCCCTGGCGGGCCCATCAACACCATCCGCACCTTGACCACCTACCTTCCGTGCCGTTTCGCGTACCCGCACCAATTCAATGATCACCTGCTGTGGTTCGAGTGCTACCGCAGGAAACCCTCGTAGTTGCGCTGCTGAAGCTGCGACTGAAGCTGCTTGACCGTATCCAGACCCACTCCAACCATGATCAGAATGCTTGTACCGCCGAACAGGAAGTCCTGCTGGACGCCCAGGCTGGCGAATGCCACAAACGGCAGCACGGCAACGATCGTCAGGTAGATCGAACCGGGGAACGTCAGCCTGGTGAGCACGTAATCCAGATACTCCGCAGTCGGCCGACCCGCTCGAATCCCTGGAATGAATCCGCCGTACTTCTTCATGTTGTCCGCCACGTCGACGGGATTGAAGGTGATGGAGACATAGAAGTACGTAAAAAATATGATCAATGCCGCGTACGTAATCAGATACGGGGGCTCGTTGCCCACGGTGAAGTTCTGGGCAACCCACCGCGCCCAGTCCGACTCGCTGCCCGTCATTGACACGATGAGTTGTGGAATATAGATCAGGGATGAGGCGAAAATCACCGGGATCACGCCCGCCATGTTCACCTTGAGCGGAATATAGGTCGACGCCCCTCCATACATACGGGAGCCGATCATGCGCTTGGCGTACTGAACCGGGATCCTTCGTTGAGCTTGCTCCACGAACACAATCGCCACGATGATCGCCAGGCCCACGATGCAAGTGATCACCAAAGGCCAGGTGCCATGCCCAACTTGAATCGAGTAAAGCTGGCTCGGAATCGCCGATATGATCGAGGCGAAGATCAGTAGCGACATCCCGTTACCGATGCCCCGGTCTGTGATCAATTCACCAAACCACATGATCATTCCGGTGCCGGCCGTCAACGTCAGTATCATGATCAATACTGCGTAAATCGACTGATCCGGGATCAGATCTTCCTGGCACCCGACGAACAACCGTCCCGGCGTCCGAGCAAGGGCCAGAATCGTCGTCGACTGCA
>JAUYKX010000164.1 GCA_030699055.1 Candidatus Nanopelagicales bacterium | reverse complement strand
ACAGGACCTGCCGGCGCTCAATCGACGTGTTCTCCGGCATGACACAGATCAACCGATAGCCGCGAACCCGAGCCGCCATGGCCAGGGATATTCCCGTGTTACCGCTGGTCGGTTCCAGGATCGTGCTACCTGGCCGGAGTCGCCCGGACTCCTCGGCTTGCTTGACCATCCACAGGGCGGCACGGTCTTTCACCGATCCGGTCGGATTGCGGTCTTCCAACTTGGCCCACAGACGAACCTCGGCGTTAGGTGAGAGCTTCGGCAAACCGACCAGTGGCGTACCACCAACCGAGTCCAGAAGTGATTCGAAGCGCATGGGAATCCGAGTCGATTTCCCCGGGCCGTTCAGACCGCGCCACCCGCGACGGCGGGGAGAATCGTCACGACATCTCCCGCGGTCAGCGGCGTTGCCAAGCTGGCGAGAAACCTGACGTCCTCATCGTTGAGATAGACATTCACGAAACGACGCAAGGCACCGTCCTCGACCAGTCGATCCCTGATTCCCGGGTACCTGGCGTCCAGATCGACGAATAACCCCGCCAAATCGGTCCCCTCACCCTCGACGGCTTTGGCGCCGTCCGTCAAACTGCGCAGGATCGTGGGAACCTCGACCTTGATGGACATGCGCCCAAGGGTACGCAGCGGGCAGTCCTCACACGATGCGGACCTGCTCCTCACTGACTATTCCGTCACGGATCCGAAAAGAACGCACCTCCGCATCGTCGGCCTCCGGTTCGCGTTCCCGGGTCGTCACGAGCACATAGTGGGCGTTCGGCTCGGAGGCATACGAGATGTCGGTTCTCGACGGATAGGCGGGAGTCGCCGTGTGGGAGTGATAGATCACGATCGGCTCCTCACCCCGGGAATCCATCTCGCGGTAGAGCCTGAGCAAAGCGGCCGAGTCGAATTCGTAGAACGTGGCCGACCGGGCGGCGTTCTCCATCGGCACGAAGCGTAGGGGGCAATCCGACCCCGCCGGCCCCACCACCACGCCACAGGCCTCATCGGGATGGTCCTTCCGGGCATGTTCGAGTATGAGTTCGATCAGGTCCCGGCGAATGACCAACATTGATCCATCGTAGGCACAACGGGTTTCGAGTCGATGCGAGCTTGTTCGGGGATCGACTCAGATCGTCGGCATCATCGCCCGAACCAGGCTGTCCTGCCACCACGTCAGGAAGTCATAGACTGCCGCCTGAATTTTCTCCGGGTCGTTGTCGTCCAGTTCCGTCGGATCCGGGTAATGATCCGCGGAGACCTTGAGCCGGGTGCCCAAAGCCAGACGAAGATCGTTGATAGCCCGGCACCAGGCCTGGGCATCATCTCTGGTCAGACTGATCTTGCCTTTCGGATTGGAGTCAGCCCCGCGAAGACTCTCGCTCATCCGGCGGGCATCACTCACCTTGCCCTGACGCAGCGAACCGTCGGTCAGGCGTCGAAACTCCCGCGATGCCTCCTCGTCCCCCGAGTAAGCGTCGGGAAGCAGCCGGCGCAGTACCGGGTCGGCCGGTGTCTCAACGTCGACCCCGGAGAAGTCCGCCAAACCGAGTTCTCTCGCCAGCGGATCGGTCGCGGTTTCGTCCGCCAACGCGTCGGCATCCAACATCGCGCACATCTCATCGAGCAACTGGAGCAGTACTGCCCGTTCGGCTGGTTCGGTCTGGGCCGTGAACCGGCCCCGAATCGTGCGGGAGAAGGCGGTGGCCATCAGCCATCCCGGGTAACGGTGGCCCAGAGTCCATACGAATGCATGGCCGACACGTCCTTTTCGGCCTGCTCCCGTGAGCCGTGGGAAACGGCGGCCCGACCTTCGCTGTGGACGGTCAGCATCAGCCTCTCGGCCTTGTCGCGCGGATAGCCGAAATACGTCATGAAGACGAAGGTGACATACGACATCAGGTTCACCGGGTCATCCCAAACCGTGCATGACCATGGGGAATCGGTCCGAGTGCTTTCTGACTCAGCGACCTGCTCCAAACCTGCCGGCGCCAGACTCACGCTCCGCATCGTCTCATGAGTCCGAACAACCCGGCTCCCGCACGCCCGAAAATCGGCTACGGCCAAAAATCACCCGCGCCGGGTAAGACCTAATTGCCCGAGACAGGGGTAACGTCCTGGAATGGCCGAAACACGTCGCTCCTTCACCGGTATTTCCTCGCGCACCCGCCGACGCGGCTCGGTGATCACCATCCCACTGGCCTGCGCGGCCTTATTGGTCGGGGCCTCGGCATCGGGCGCGGCAGCCGCAACGGACCCGGAAACCCAGTTCCAGCAGCATTCCCGCAACGCGGGTGCGAGCGGTTTTCTCGCCAGCCTCGGGGCTGATCCTGGTCTGTTCACCTTGCGTGATCTGATCATTTCGCCGCGATCGGACAGGCGGATCGCTCGGCTGTTGTCGAAGCGTTCCCGCCGCAAGACCATGGGCCGGAACGTCGCGGTGGATGTGGTGGACGTGACCACCGGCGCCCGGGTCTGGGGTCGGCGGCCGGCCAAAGCGATGCTTCCCGCATCGAACATGAAGATCGTCACCGCCGCCAACGTCCTACGGGCGTACGGACCCGATCACGTATTCACGACCCAGGTGACCGCACCACAGGCCGGGACGGTGGTGGTCCGCGGCGGCGGCGACAGCACTCTCAGCTACTCGAATCTCGAACAACTCGCCATTGAGACCATCGACAACCTGCGCGCCCAGGGCCTGGAGCCGGGACTCAAGCCGAACGGCCAACGCGCCTGGATCAAAGTTCAAGTCGACAACTCTTTGTTTGCCCCACCCACCGCAGCCCCCGGTTGGACCGGCAGCTACCAACCGGGCATTGTCCGGCCGGTCTACGCGTTGGGCGTGGATGGGCGCTACGTCTGGAATTCCGCCGCCGATGCCGCCTCGATCTTCGTGGGTTACCTGAAGCAGCACGGCTATGGAGCCAAGTACCTGGGGGAATCCACGGCCACGGGAACGCAGGTGGCCAGCCTTGACAGCCTGCCCCTGTCAAGCCAGGTCAAGTACATGCTCCAGGTCAGCGAGAACAACGTCGCCGAGATGCTGTACCGACTGGTCGCCGTGGCCCGGGGCCATCAGGCCACCTGGGCGGGTTCGAGACAGGCGGCGTTGGAATCGCTAGCCGCCATGGGTGTGCCCACGCGGAAACTCAAATTGCACGACGGTAGCGGGGTCTCCCGGTTGGATCGCCTCACGGCCGTTTCGTTGGCTTCTCTCCTACGTGTGATCGCCAACTCCGATACCGACCCGGACCTGAGTTCGATTTACTACGGCGGCGGCCTGCCGCTCGCCGGGTACACGGGGACGCTGGCGTCATCACTCGGTCGATTTTCGAGCAGGCCCTCTTCATGTGCTCGCGGACGGATTCGGGCCAAAACCGGAACGCTCTACGACACCATCGCCCTCTCGGGCCTGACTGTGGGCTCGGACGGCAAGCTCAAGGCCTTTTCGATAATGGTGAACAACCGTCCATACCGACGTTATTCGCCACTCCAGACCCGGAAGTCGGTCGACGCGATGGCCGCGACGGTTACCGGTTGCTGGTAGTCGAATCGACCGGCTCGGGTAACTCGTCAGCGTCAACATCAGCGCTCGCGGCCGCGGCCGCAGCCGCATGGAACGCCGCCTCGGATGCTGCCAGTGCCACGTGGTCGGCAACCTTTGCCGTCTTGGCCGCCACCGTGTCGGCGGCTTCCGATACTTCGACGGCGGCCGACGCCGCCATCGCGGTCACGTCCTCGGCCGCCTCGTCCAGTGCGGCAACAACCTGTTGCTGGGCCTGATACCGCCGCAAGGCCAGATAACCAGCGACTGACGCCGCCAGGGCCCCTATCGTCAACAGCTTCTTGTTCGCCATTTCAGCCTCCTCGTCGATGTGCCAGCGCCCACCTTTTCACATACTCGCTTTGGCCCGGCCGTCAGCTCATTCCCGCCGACACCGCGGCGGCGGCCGCCGAAACAATCGCCGACTGGTCACCCCCCGCCGGTGTGAGCAACAGGCTGGAGATCGAAGCTTCGACCCCGGGCACTCCGACGACGGGCGCCGCTATCCCGATGACTGATGACCCGGCGGCGATCGGAGCGCAGACTGCCGGCGGCGACATCAGCGCCGTATTGCCGCCAGCTCGCGCTCGCAGAATCGCCATTCCCGGCGGCGACTCAGCAGCGGGCCATCGCTGTCCGACCCGGCAGGCCACATGGGCCTGCCCTCCGGGCGGTTCGACCACAACCACCGCGAGCGCCTCCTGCCCGTCGAGCACCGCCAGAAATACCGTCGCCTGTAATCGCCCCGACAGACCCCGGAGCACCGGCAGCGCCGCAGACCGCAACAGCGGTTGCACATGTCTGGCCAATGCGAGCACGCCCAAGCCAAGCCGGTACCTACCGTCAGCCCCCCGACGCACCAGCGCTCGAGATTCGAGGGTCGTCACCAACCGGTAGACGATGCTGCGCGCGACGCCCAGGTGGCGGGCCAATTCGGCCACATTCATGCCTTCAGTGTCGTCGGCGAGCGCGTACAGCACCTGCACGCCGCGATCGAGGGTCTGAGCGGTCTCGCGAGTCACCTCAACTACGGCTTCAATTCGGCGTCATCCGCGATAGCGGCCGATCGCAGCCGGAAAGAAGAGATCACCTCCATGATGCCAAGAATCACCAGCCACAGACCGACCACAATCGCCAACACGATCAAGCTCTCGATGCTCCACACGAGCACGACGATGCCGGCGAGGATGCCCGTCACACCCAAGAAGATCATCCACCCGTCGGTACCAGATTCACCAACTCCGGCCAGCACCTGCCAGATCCCCCGCAGAACCCACCAAATCCCGACGAACAACGTCAACAAAGCCAGCCGGTCTTCGACGCTGTCGAAACAGATGATTCCGAGAACAATCCCGATTACCCCACTGATGGCCGACAGAGCTCGAAGCGTGTTGTCCAGCGTCTTGTCGAACGCCTGGACAAGCTGCACCACACCGCTGACCAGCAACCAGATGCCAAGCAGGATCGCAGCGACGCGGACCGCACCGAACGGCCTCAACAGCATGATCACGCCGATGACCACGGTGACCAAACCCATGATCAATACCAGCCACCACCGGCGGCTGAGCCATTCGAGAACGGAATCGACTTCTTCGGCCACCTCGTCCGCAACTACTGGCGTGACCGTGGACCGACCACCGCCCGATTCCCCTCCGTCGACCATGATTCCTCCTGTTTGACCTCGTTGTTCTCGCCTTAGTTCCCGCCGCCTTTTGGCCTCACCTGCGCCCCGACCGCCGGCCTGCGCTCAGCCCGCAGGCAGCTGATCGTAGATCCGCTTGCAGTCAGGGCAGACGGGAAATCTCTTCGGATCACGACCGGGAACCCAGACCTTGCCACACAAGGCGATCACCGGATTGCCGGTCACCGCGCTTTCCGTAATCTTGCTCTTGTTCGCGTAGTGGGCGAATCTCTCATGATCGCCGTCTCCTGCGCTGGTAACAGGTCGTTCCTCCACCAAG
>JAUYKX010000162.1 GCA_030699055.1 Candidatus Nanopelagicales bacterium | reverse complement strand
ATCGGCCCCGGCGATGTTGTTCAGGGCTTCCCAAGCCATGCCCCCGGTCAGGGATCCATCACCGACCACAGTCACCACATGGCGCCCCTCGGCCGGTCTCCCCGACGCCAGCTCGCCCTTTATCTGCCAGGCCTTGGCGATTCCGTCGGCATAGGACAGCGCTGTCGACGCGTGTGAGTTCTCGATCACGTCGTGGGGACTTTCGGCCCGGCTCGGATACCCGGACAATCCCCCGCGCTGCCGCAACGATCCGAAAGCTTCCGCCCTCCCGGTGAGGATCTTGTGAACATAAGCCTGGTGACCGGTGTCCCACAAGATCGCGTCCTGAGGTGAATCGAACTCCCGGTGAAGAGCGATCGACAACTCGACCACTCCGAGATTGGGACCCAGATGACCGCCCGTGCGGGAAACCTGGGCCACGAGAAAGTCCCGGATCTCGGTAGCCAACTCGACCAACTGTTCGTCGGACATCCCGTCCAGATCGGACGGACCGGTTAACGCGTCGAGAAGGGACATCGGTCAGTCGAGCAGTGAGCGAACGACGAACGGCAGGATGCCGCCGTTTCGGTAGTAGTCCGCCTCGCCAGGGGTGTCGATCCGAACCACAGCCTCGAAAACGGTTCGTCGACCTTCACCATCGGTTGCCGTGACCTCCACCGTGCCCGGCACTCCCCCGGAATTGAGCGCCTCAACACCGGTGATGTCGAAGACCTCCTCGCCGCTCAACTCCAGCGACTCGGCCGACTGGCCGGGAGGAAACTCCAGGGGAAGCACGCCCATTCCGATCAGGTTCGACCGATGGATCCGTTCGAACGACTCGGCGATCACGGCCCGAACTCCCAGCAAAGCGGTCCCCTTGGCCGCCCAGTCCCGCGAGGATCCACTGCCGTACTCGCTGCCCGCCAGAACGACCAGCGGGATGCCGGCGTCGGCGTACGACTGCGCGGCGTCGAAGATCGTCGCTTGCGGCGTATCCGGCTGGGTGAAGTCGCGGGTGAATCCCCCGGTGATCCCGGGCAGCAGCTGGTTTCGCAAGCGGATATTGGCGAATGTGCCCCGGATCATCACTTCGTGATTACCCCGGCGCGAGCCGTACGAGTTGAAGTCGGCCGGTTTCACCCCGTGCTCGGCCAGATAGACCCCGGCCGGACTGTCGACCTTGATCGACCCAGCGGGAGAAATGTGGTCAGTCGTTACCGAATCACCGAGTTTGGCCAACACCCGGGCCCCCGTGATGTCGACCACTGGTGAGGGTTCTCGCGACATCCCGACGAAGTACGGCGGCTTGCGCACGTACGTCGACGACGGATCCCATTCGAACACCGACCCATCCGGGGTGGGCAACGACTGCCAGCGCTGATCGCCCGCGAAGACCCCCGAATAGCGATCGGCGAACATTTCCGGCTCAATCGCGGATCGAACCGCCTCTTCGATTTCATTCGGGCTGGGCCAAATATCCGCCAGGTACACCGGTTCGCCTTGGTCGTCCACCCCGAGCGGTTCCGTCTCCAGGTCAATGTCCATCGTCCCGGCCAGGGCATAGGCGACCACCAGCGGAGGCGAGGCCAGGTAGATCATCTTGACGTCGGGATTGATCCGACCCTCGAAGTTACGGTTGCCGCTAAGTACCGACACCGCAGCCAGATCTCCCTCGCGCACGGCTGCGGCCACCTCGGGCGACAACGGTCCCGAGTTGCCAATGCAGGTCATGCATCCGTAGCCGACGACGTAGAACCCGAGTTGCTCGAGATAGGGCGTCAGACCGGCCCGGGCGTAGTAGTCGGTAACCACCTGAGAACCGGGAGACAGGGTGGTCTTGACCCAGGGTTTAGCCGTCAGTCCGCGAGCGACGGCCCGCTTGGCCAGCAAACCGGCGGCCAACATCACCGACGGGTTGGAGGTGTTGGTGCAGGACGTGATCGCGGCGATCACCACAGCACCGTTGTCCATGGTGACCCGATCGCCGTCGGCCAGTTCGACCTCGACCGGGTGCGCTCCGGGGGCATAGTCCGGAACCGCCGCCCGGTACGCAGACTTGGCGCCACTCAGCGGAATCCGATCCTGGGGACGCTTCGGCCCGGCGATTGACGGCTCAACCGTTCCCAGATCCATCTCCAGCACGGTCGAGAAAGCGGGAGTGGACGACGGGTCGTGCCACAGTCCCTGTTCTTTCGCGTAGGCCTCCACCAGCTTGATGTGATCGTCATCCCGACCGGTCAGCCGCAGGTAGTCGATCGTCGCCTGGTCGATCGGGAAAATCGCGGCCGTGGATCCGTATTCGGGACTCATGTTGCCGATGGTCGTCCGGTTGGCCAGCGGCACACTGGCGACGCCTTCGCCGAAGAACTCGACGAACTTGCCCACCACCCCATGCGCCCGCAGTATCTCGGTGATCGTCAGAACGAGGTCGGTCGCCGTGGCCCGATGCGGCAGATCCCCGACCAGCCGGAACCCGACCACCTGCGGAATCAACATCGACACGGGCTGACCCAACATCGCCGCCTCGGCCTCGATGCCGCCCACTCCCCAACCGAGTACGCCGAGACCGTTGACCATGGTCGTGTGTGAGTCGGTGCCGACACAGGTGTCCGGGTAGGCCTGCCCATCGCGTGACATGACCACCCTGGCCAGACGTTCGATGTTGACCTGATGCACGATTCCGGCCCCGGGCGGCACGACCTTGAACTCGTCGAACGCCGACTGGCCCCAGCGCAGGAACTGATACCGCTCCCGATTCCGGCGGTACTCCAGGTCGACATTGCGTTCCAGCGCCTCCGGCGTCCCCGCGAAATCGGCGATCACCGAGTGATCGATCACGAGTTCGGCGGGAGCCAACGGGTTGATGAGCGCGGGATCGCCACCGAGATCCGACATGGCCTCACGCATGGTGGCCAGATCTACAACACACGGAACGCCGGTGAAGTCCTGCATGATCACCCGAGCCGGCGTGAACTGGATTTCCTGGCTCGGTTTTGCGGGCGGATCCCACTGCCCCAGTGCGGCAATCTGATCAGCCGTAACGTTGGCCCCGTCCTCGGTTCGCAGCAGGTTCTCCAGCAGCACGCGCAGCGAGTAGGGCAATCTTTCGGCGCCGGGAACAGCGTCTATTCTGAATATCTCGTGATCGATTCCCGACACGGTCAATCCGGTCCGCGCCCCGTAGCTGTCCTTGCTCTCCACTGGTCACCCTCTCTCCAGAACCCGTAATCCAGCGTCCACAACCTACCCGCGACGCCTTCGCCGGTTTGCGCAACCCGGCGCGATCGGACTCAACCGTCTGGGGGCATTCCGCGACGGACGGAATCGGAAGGCCGAGGATCCTTCTTCCCGGCCGCGTGCTCGCTACTCGTGAGCTGCCACGGCACGCTGACCACCATGACTCCCGGCGTGAATCGCAACCGGGTCTTCAACCTCAGCGCCGACTGATTGTGCAACAGGTTCTCCCACCAATGCCCGACCACATACTCCGGGATGTACACGCAGACCACATCCCGGGGGCTGGCCCGCCGAATTCCCTTCACGTACTCGACCACGGGACGGGTGACCTCGCGATACGGGGAATCGATCACCTTCAACGGAACGCTGAGGCGTCGATCCGCCCACTCACTTTCGATTTCCTCGGTGTCGCCCGGATCGACCGAGACCGTCAGCCCCTCCAAGGACGAAGGTCGCGTTGCCTGGGCGTAGGCGAGGGCGCGCAGCGTCGGCTTGTGCAACCTCGAAACCAGCACCACCGCATGCACGCGCGAAGGCAGGGTGGCCTTGTCGTCGGGAGCGAGGGCGAGTTCCTCGGCCACCCGACGGTAGTGCCGATGGATTCCCTCCATCACCAGAAAGATCACCGGAATGGCGATACACACAATCCAGGCACCGGTCATGAACTTGGTCGTCACCACGATCACCAGCACCAGGCCGGTCATTCCGCCGCCAAAGGTGTTGATCGCCCGACTTCGCATCATCCGTCGTCGGGCCACCGGGTCCGTCTCACTGCGTAAGTGACGGTTCCAATGCCGCACCATCCCGATCTGACTCAGGGTGAAGGAAGTGAACACGCCGACCACATAGAGCTGGATCAGCTTCGTGATGTCGGCGTTGAAGGCGACAACCAAGGCCCCGGCCATGACCGCCAGCCCGATGATGCCGTTCGAGAACGCGAGCCGATCGCCCCGCGTGTGCAGCTGCCGAGGCAGATAGCCATCCCGGGCCAGCACCGACCC
>JAUYKX010000149.1 GCA_030699055.1 Candidatus Nanopelagicales bacterium | reverse complement strand
CCCGGAAACGTAACACTACTTCAATAACGCGACACTAGACCGTTGGATCCCCCGACCTGGCTGTCAGCCGTGAGTGTCGCCGATTGTGCCGCTAGCGCGACTGCGCTGGCCGTCGATCAGCCCATTGCCACCGCTGACCCTCACTTGATCGATCTTGTTCGAGACCAGTGCGGCACGGTCCGTGTTCTGTCGGGATGGTGTCATCAAGTCTGTTGTGCATAACATCCGATCAACACGATTGGCGGACGTTACTTTCTGGCCGTGCTCACGGCAACCGGAGGGAGCGTTCGCGATGGCCAAGTATGCCCGCCTCACCCTTGAGCGCCGCCAGGAGATCGAGAACATGTTTCAGGGGTTCACGCCAACCCTCTGCTACGGCTCTGACTATGCGCCGCGCCAGGCGGGGGCTGTCACGTGATGTCGGGTAGGCCAATACCAACCGCGGTCATGCACTTTACTCACATAGATCACCTCGAATCAGTCGTGGATCAGGGGCTGGTCGCGGACGCGGTGGCGCGGGTGGATCGCCGCCTCGCCGTTGAAGTTGGCAACTTGGAGATCAAGGAGCGCCGCAGGAAACGCGTGGTTCCCGTGGGCCCCGGCGGCTTCGTGGGGGATTACGTCCCGTTCTACTTCGCGCCCCGCAGCCCGATGATGTACGTCATCCACAAGGGCGGCGTTCCCACGTTCAGCGGTGGCTGTGCTCGGCTTGTCTACCTGGTGACTTCCGTTGAGAAACTGGAGAGTTCAGGTCTGTCGCTGGTATTTGCGGACCGCAACGCGGTCTTGGGTTTCGCTCGCTTCACCGAGCGGGTTGGCGATCTCGACGCCCTCGTCGACTGGCCACTGATGCGAGCCATGATGTGGAACAACACTTCGGCGGACCCGGACCGTAGGGAACGACGGATGGCCGAGTGTCTGGCCCACAGGGTGGTTCCCTGGCCTGCGATTGAGTGTGTCGTCGCGGCGTCCGACAGTGTTGCACGGGAAGTCAGGGGCATACTGGCGACTGCATGTGCAACGACACCGGTGAATGTCCTAGCCCGGTGGTACTTCTGATGACATGGAGAAGCAGATCGTGATCACCGAGGGCACGGGCAACCTGCTACTGGCTGACGTTGACGCCCTGGTGAACACCGTGAACACGGTCGGGGTGATGGGCAAGGGTATTGCGCTGCAGTTCCGTCGCGCCTACCCCGACATGTTCCGCGACTACGCCAGGGCCGCGAAGGCCGGGGAGATCCGCCTTGGTCACGTGCAGGTCTGGCCAACCGGACTTCTTGACGGCCCCAAGTATGTGATCAATTTCCCGACGAAGGGGCATTGGCGGTCCAGGTCCAAGCTGTCTGACATCAACGATGGCCTTGTGGATCTGGTTCGAATCGTCAACGATCTCGAGATTGCTTCGATCGCGGTTCCGCCGCTCGGCTGCGGAAACGGCGGCTTGCGGTGGAGTGAAGTCGAGCCGTGCATTCGTGCCGCGTTCGAGGCATTGCCCGAGGTGGATGTTCGACTTTTCGCCCCCGGCGATGCGCCGCACGCTGCGGTGATGCCTGAGCGCCGCAGCCCGGTGACGATGACACTCGGGCGGGCCGCGCTCATCCGGGTGCTGCGGCGCTACCAGTCCGTCGCCCTCGAATCGTCTCTGATCGAAGTCCAGAAGTTGATGTACTTCTTGCAGGTGGCCGGGCAACCGTTGCGTCTGCGGTTCGAGAAGGGGCATTACGGGCCGTACGCCGACAATCTCCGTGCTGTTCTTCGGGAAATGGAGGGCAGTTGCATAGAGGGATTCGGTGACGGCAGCGCCAAAGTCATGGAAGCCGAGCCAATCACGATCCTGGCCGGAGCCGACGAGGCTGCCGCCTCGCTTCTCGCCCGAGACCCGGCCACCGAAGCTCGTATCGACCGGGTTATGGCGTTGGTCGACGGATTCGAATCGATGTACGGCATGGAATTGCTGTCCAGCGTTCACTGGCTGATGACCGAGAGCCCCGAGTCGGCCGATTCGGTGGACGAAATCACGGTCGCAGTTCAGTGCTGGAACCCGCGTAAGGGACGGCTGTTCACCGCCGACCACATCAGTGTGGCCTGGCAAGCACTACGCGATCGAGGTTGGATGCCGGTTGGGTCGCCGTGACCGCCCCAAGTCACGTCTATGTCGATACGCCCTAGTAGATCGTTTCCTGCAGAGACTCTAGGTCGTCCTCAGCGCGTCACCGATTCAATTTGGCCAAGCCTGCGATCTGTTCCTGAAACACCTCAAACATGAGGACATCCGGGGCGAAATCTACTTCTCTTTGGTCCACCGATCCATCGCTGTAGAAGATGTGGACAGTGGCCACGATGACAATGACGGGGAACCCACTAGCTGGATCTTGCTGGCCTCAGCACGAACAATCCGGAGGCTGTTCACCGAGCGGCGAGCGTTCGAGACGCGATCTTCTCTACCTTCGCCCCTGGGGTGAACTCAAGATATTCAACAAAAGCGTCAATGCTGCCGTTGATGAGCGCATCCACTAGCCCAGGGC
>JAUYKX010000148.1 GCA_030699055.1 Candidatus Nanopelagicales bacterium | reverse complement strand
GACCGCCTCCTGGTCCACGTCGCACATCAACGACACCTTGCGTTTGATCCCAGCCGGAACCGCGCGATCGGCGCGCAGGACCAGGGCATCGGGCTGAATGCCGATGCTGCGCAGAGCGGCCACGGAGTGCTGGGTTGGCTTGGTCTTGAGCTCGCCGGATGGGCCCAGGTACGGCAGCAGCGACACGTGCAGGCAGAACACGTTGTCCCGACCGACTTCGTGGCGCAACTGGCGAACGGCTTCGAGAAACGGCAGGGACTCGATGTCCCCGACGGTTCCCCCGACCTCGGTGATCACCACGTCGACGTCGTCCGTGGCCAGGGCCTGAATCCGCGACTTGATCTCATTGGTGATGTGGGGAATCACCTGAACCGTGTCCCCCAAGTACGCGCCGCTGCGCTCCTTGGCGATCACCGTCGAGTAGACCTGTCCCGTGGTCACGTTGGCGCTGGCCGTCAGGTTCCGGTCCAGAAACCGCTCGTAATGCCCAATGTCCAGGTCGGTCTCGGCCCCGTCATCGGTGACGAACACCTCGCCGTGTTGGAACGGGTTCATCGTCCCCGGATCGACGTTGAGATACGGGTCGAGTTTCTGCATCGTCACCCGCAGCCCTCGGGCAACCAACAGGTTCCCCAGGCTTGAGGCGGTCAATCCTTTGCCGAGTGACGACGCGACGCCCCCGGTGACGAATACGTGCTTGGACGCCGATGTGCTCACGGGCTGTCAGGCTACCAGCGCTCAGTCGGCCGCGAGCCCAAGCAGTTCGGCCGCGTGGGCCAAGGCGTGTCGCGAGTCCGTCTGCCCCGACAGCATTCGGGCGATTTCCTTCCGCCGTTCCTCACCCCGCACATGCCGAATGTTGCTCGTGGTCACCTCGCCCGCGACACTCTTCTCGATCACCAGGTGATCATCGGCGAACGCGGCCACCTGTGCCAGGTGGGTGACAACCAGCACCTGTGCCTGTCGGGCGAGTCGGGCCAGTCGACGCCCCACTTCCACCGCGGTCTGCCCACCGATACCGGCGTCGACTTCGTCGAACACAAAGGTCGGAGCCGTGGCCCCGGCGGCCAAGACCACTTCCAGCGCCAGCATCACCCGCGAAAGTTCGCCGCCGGAAGCCGCCCGGGCGATCGGGGCGGGCTTCGCCCCCGGATGAGGGCTCAACAACAACACCACCTCGTCCACGCCGTCGGGGCCGAACCCGACCCGCAGGTCAGATGCCGACCAGGCCAGCGGATCCTGGTCGGACCGGGGTTGCGCCAACGACACCGCCACCTCAAGCCGGGCCTTGGGCATCGCCAAGTCCCGCAACTCCGCCTCCACTGCGGCGGCCAGTCGGCCCGCCGCCTCCTCCCGGGCCTCGTGCAGGGCGGCAGCCGACCGGGTCAAAGCCGCCCGAGCGGCCTCGCGGCGGTTGCGCAGCCGGTCGACGTCCAGCGCGTCCTCAAGTTCCAGCAGACGCGAGTTGGCCTGTTTGCCCCAGATCAGGACCGATTCGATGTCCGGACCGTATCGACGACACAGGTCCGCCAGTCGGGCCAACCGCTCCTGGCAGTGGGCCAGCCGGCCGGGGTCGGCTTCCAGCCCGTCCACGTAACGACGGGCATCCAGGGCCACGTCCTCGACCGAGGCCAGCAGATCTGCCAGGCGATCGGACATCTGGTCGAGCAGCGAATCGGCGTCCGAAACGGATTGCACGGCCCGACCGGCCTGGGCGAGTACAGTCCTGACATCCAACCCTTCCGGACCCTCGTCCGACAGGGCGGACACAACGATCGAAACGGCCTGCCGAAGCTCGTCGACCCGCCCCAGTCGTTCCACTTCCTCCCGCTGTTGGGCCGTCTCCCCCGGGATCGGGTCCACCTCAGCGATCAGTTCAAGCCCTTCGCGCAGTCCCGCGATTTCGACCTCAAGGCGACCGACATCGGCGACGGTCGCGGCGAATCGCTCGTCGAGCGCAACGACCTCCTGGTAGTGCCGGCGGTACTCGGCCAGGATCTCCGCCAGACCGGGACCGGCGAAACGGTCCAGCAACGCGCGTTGCGCCGCCGGACGACGGAGCAGGAGTTGATCAGCCTGCCCGTGGACGGCCACCAACTGTTCGGCGAACTCGGCCAATACCGTCGCGGGCACGCCAACCCCGCCCACCTGGCAACGACCGCGCCCCCCGGGAGGCAGGGACCGACTGATAATCAGATGACCGTTCTCGTCGTGCGCCCCGAGCTCGGCGGCTCGTTCCAGCACCGGATGCCCCTCGGGCATCGTCCAGCCGCCCTCCACCCGGGCCTGCGGGCTCGTCGCCAGCCCCGATGCGGGTTTGGCCCCCAACAACAGCCCCAACGCCGACAGGACGACGGTCTTGCCCGCCCCGGTCTCCCCGGTGAGCACGGTCAAACCGCCGGCCAGGTCGATCTCGGCCTCGGAAACCACACCGATGCCACTGAGTCGCAGGTAGTCGATCACCTGGTTGCCTCCGGGTAATCGGACCTGCGCCAACCGGCAACGGGCAGTTGAAATTTGGCGACCAGGCGCTCGGTGAACGACCCCAGATGGAATCGAGCCAGTCGCACCGGCTCCCCGCCTCGCCGGACGATCACCCGTGATCCGGGCTCAAGCGGCAACTCCCGTCGACCGTCACACCACAGACCGGCCGGAGGCGAAACGTCGAGCAGCTGGACACCGATCACCGAACCGGGACTCACCACGAGCGCCCGGTGGAACAGTGCGTGGGCGTTGTTCGGCACGACAACCAGCGCCTCCACGTCGGGCCAGACCACCGGCCCGCCCGCCGACCACGCATAGGCCGTCGAACCTGTCGGCGTGGCGCACAAGACCCCGTCGCAGTTCCAACGCGACAACGGTTGGTCGTCGACCGCGAC
>JAUYKX010000144.1 GCA_030699055.1 Candidatus Nanopelagicales bacterium | reverse complement strand
CAACTCGCGGGTTTGACCATGACGATGTCGGCACCTTCAGCGATGTCGAGAGCGGCATCTCGAACGGCGTCACGACTCGCGGCCGGATCCTGTTGATAGGTCAACCGTTCACCAGTCAGGGTGCTGTCCACGGCCTCTCGGAATGGCCCATACAGCGCGGAAGCCGCTTTTCCGGCGTAGGCCAGAATCGCCACATCCGGGCGACCATGACCTTCGAGGGCGTCTCGAACGGCCCCCACCTGGCCGTCCATCATGCCGCTGGTCCCGACCGCCTGTGCCCCCGCGTCGGCCAGGGCGATGGCCATCTGCCGGTAGCGGTCAAGAGTCGCGTCGTTGTCGACCCTGCCGCCGGCGTCGAGCACGCCGCAGTGGCCATGCGCGGTGAACTCGTCCAGACACAGATCGGCCATGACCACGGTGTCCTCGCCGACCTCGGTCCGAACAGACTCGATCGCCTGCGCGAGTGCTCCCCGGGGATCGGTGGCCCCACTGCCGATGTCGTCACGGTCGCGGGGAATCGCGAACAGCATCAGCCCACCCAAGCCGACAGCGACCGCCTCGGCGGCGGCTGTCCGCAGGCTGTCGCGTGTGTGCTGAACCACGCCAGGCATCGAAGTGACTTCGATCGGCTCGCCGGCACCTTCCCGATAGAACAACGGCAACACGAGGTCGGCCGGTGACACCCGAACGTCAGCGACCAACCGCCGCCAGGCGGCCGTCTCGCGCAATCGGCGAGGTCGGCTACGGGGGAACGAACCCACTCCTCGAACTCCGAGCAGGCTTGCGGTCGGCTCCCCGCCGTTCGCCATTCCTCCGACGCTCATCGCGCCCGTCGGCGAGCGGCCGCTCTCCGACGCGACGGCCGCCAATCGTTCTCCCCGGCGTCGATCGCCGCGCGGCGCAATTCCTCGCCGTGCTGGGCCAATTCATCAGCCAGCACTGACGCGTTCGGCACGCTGGCCAGCACGTCAACCCTGAGCCCGTGTTCCGTGACCGACTGGGCGGTCTGCGGGCCGATGCAGGCCACCACTGTGCAGGTGTGCGGTTTGCCGGCGATACCCACGAGGTTCCGAACGGTGCTCGACGACGTGAACAACACCGCATCGAAGCCGCCCGCTTTGATCGCCTCGCGAATATCGGCCGGCGGAGGTGCCGCGCGCACCGTGCGATAGGCGGTGATGTCGTCGACCTCCCAACCCAGCGCGGCCAAGCCCGCCGCCAGCGTCTCGGTGGCGATGTCGGCACGCGGCAGGAACACGCGGTCGATCGGATCCACCTCCGCGTCAAAGGGTGGCCAGGCTTCGACCAATCCGGCACTGGACTGATCCGAGGTCGGCACCAGATCAGGTTCGACTCCGAAGTCCCGCAGGGCAGCCGCCGTCTGTTCGCCGACCACCGCTACTTTCAACCCGGCCATCGCCCGCGCGTCGAGACCGTAGCTCTCGAATTTCTCCCGAACGGCCCGCACCGCGTTGGCGCTGGTGAAAGCCACCCACTGGTACCGCCCGGACACCAGGCCCTGAATAGCCCGCTCCATTTGTTGGGGCGTACGCGGCGGCTCGACCGAGATAGTCGGAACCTCCACCGGAACCGCGCCATAGCGACGCAGCTGATCGGACAGCGCACCGGCCTGCTCTTTGGTCCGCGGGACCAACACTCGCCAGCCGAATAGTGGCTTCGACTCGAACCAGGCGAGCTTGTCCACCTGCCCGACCACGTCTCCCACGACGAGGACGCCGGAGCCCGATTGACGGGAGGCCTTCATCACCGCACCCACCTCGCCCAACGACGTGACAACCGTCCTCTGCTCAACAGTGGTCACCCCCCGGATAACCGCCACCGGTGTGTTCGGCTTCCGTCCGGCGGCGAGGAGCGCGGCGGCAACTGCGGGAGCTTGATCGGCCCCGTCAATCACGACCAGGGTCACTCCCGGATCAGCGTGCGTCGCCCAGTCCGTCACCTGACCGACCTGAACCACTCGGACCTCGGATGCCTTGGCATTGGTCAGAGGGAAGCCCGCGTAAGCCGCCGCCCCGGTGACCGTCGAAACCCCCGCCGCCACCTCGTAAGGAACCTTGGCCCGATGAAGTACTGCCGATTCGGTGGCCAGTGCTCCGTCGTAGGTCGGATCGCCGGAGAACAGTCGCGCCACGGCTCGACCCGCGCGGGCCAACTCAATCACCAACTTCGCCCGCGTTACCCGGTCGAAGGGCAGCCCGTCCTCGTCCACCACTGATACCAGTTCGGCCTCGGGAGCGAAACGCGCCGCGATCCCGGTCACGTCGGCATCGGCGACGATTGCCTCGGCCTCCCCCAGTAACCGCTGGGCCCGAATGGTCAGGAGTTCCGGATCACCGGGACCGCTGGCCACCAAGGCCACGGAACCCAGCGGGTTCTTCCTTCCCCGCCGGGTCTTCGGCTGATCTGCGCCGGCACTGGCGCCGGCACTGGCGCCGGCGCCCGGGGTCTTGTCCTGTTCGGTCACTTGCTGTTCTCCCACCACGCGGGGCCCGCCCCGGACTCGAGCATTCGGGCCGCTAAAGCGCGACCGAGTTGCTCGGGTTGCCGGACAGAGCCGATTTCGGTCATTCGAATCTCATCCAGGCCGTCAACCGAGGTCACCACTGCGGTCAACCGCAGCCCGGACTCGGGCCCGCTTTCATCCTCGTGCGCCCACGCCCCCACCGGGGCCGAACAACCGGCCTCCAGCTCGGCCAGCAACGTTCGCTCAGCCGTGACGGACGCCCGGGTCAGGCCGTGATTCAACCTGGACAGGGCCTGAGATAACTCAGGGTCTACCTTCGCCAAGCCCTCATTGGCCTCGATGGCCAATGCCCCCTGGCCAGGTGCCGGAAGTACATGTTTCGGATCCCAAGGCCGGGCCCGATCGGCCAGCCCGAGGCGTTGAAGTCCGGCCATGGCGACAACCACCGCGTCAACATCGCCAGAACTGACCCGACTCAGACGGGTTCCCACATTCCCTCGAATGCCGACGACCTCCACGTCGGGTCGGAGACGTCGGAGCTGGGCCGCGCGCCGCGGTGAACCGGTACCCACCCGGGCTCCGGTCACCAGCACGTTGGGATCGGCCAGCTTCTCCCCCGATCCGGGGTCATCAACGGGGTAATCGTCCTGGGCGATCACCAGCGCATCACGATGGTCGCCTCGCAACGGGACGGCAGCCAGCGTCAGGCCGTCAGCCTCCGCGGTGGGCAAGTCCTTCAGGGAATGCACTGCGATGTCGGCCTCTCCGGCGAGCACCGCTTCTCGCACGGCAGCGACAAAAACCCCGACGCCGCCCATCTCGGCCAACGGACCGCTCCGCCTGTCCCCCTCACTGGTCACGGTTACCAACGAGTAAGGCCGACCGGTCAATTCGCCGACAATTCGGGCGATCGAAGTCGCCTGGGCGCGAGCCAACGGACTGGTGCGGGTTGCCACCCGGATCTCTGGAGACACGGCTGCTACCTGGTCTCCCTGGTCGCCGAGTCCGGGACCGGCGGGGCAACGCCGGCTGCCAGCGGATCCAAGTCGAACAACACATTGATCGCTTCGGCATACCGTTCGCCCCCAGCGGCTCCCGCGTACTGCTTCATTCGCACCGTGGGCAGATGAAGCAGCTCTGAGATTGCTCGGCGCATGGATCGTTCGACGGCGGCAAGCTCCACCTCTGACAAGTTGGGCAGTCTGGCCCGCAGCGCCGCCAATTGCGAATCGATCACGCCGTCAGCTTTGGCCCGCAGCGAGATCAGAACCGGCTCCACCCGTTGGGCCTGGCGGTCGGCCGCAAATGTCCGGACTTCTTCGGCGACAATTCGGACCGCTGCCTCGAAATCATCGGTCGATGCCCGACACCTGGGCGCCCGGGCGATTTCTGTCAGATCGATCCGACGAACTCCGGTGACCTCCCCGATGGACGCGGCCGTGTCGTGCGGCACCGCCAGGTCGAGGACAACCATCTCCCGCGAACCGGAGCGCGGCGCAACGGCCCGCCTGACATCGGATTCCGATACGACGATGCCAGTGGAACCAGTTGCGGTGATCACCACATCGGCCTCGGACATCTCCTGAACCATGTCCGTCAGCGCAACGGAACGAGCACCGTAGGCCGCCGCCAGCCTGGTCGCCGTTGCTGCTGTCCGGTTCGCCACCACCAGAGAGCGCAGGCCCTCTCCAGACAAGGCCGAAACCGCCAATGAGCTCATCGCCCCGGCCCCGATCACCAGTGCGGAACGACCAGCGAGGCCACCCAAAGCGGCTCCCGCCAATTCCAGCCCCACCGAGACCACCGAAGAGCCGTGACGATCTATCCCGGTCTCACTACGCACTCGTTTGGCCGCCTTCAGCGCCCGCTGGGCGACGGCGTTCAATCCCTTGGCCGCTGTACCCGAATCCTGCGCCGCCCGCAGGGCCTCGCGCAGCTGGGAAACAATCTGTTGTTCGCCGATGACCATGGAGTCCAGCCCAGCCGCCACGTCGAACACATGGCGAATGGCAGCTTCATCGAACGGCGCGTAGACGTGATCGGTCAGCTCCATTCGGTCCACACCCGAGTATTTGGAAATCTGATCGGTGATGTCGCTGACGGCGCCGTGAAATCGGTCAACCTCGGCAATCACCTCGAGGCGATTGCACGTTGACAACACCATGACTTCGGCCAGGAACGGCGAGCGAGCCAGATCGTCGCGAAACAACTCCACGCGCTCCGGAGGCATCACGACCAGGTCGAGCAGATCAACGGAAGCACTGCGGTGACTGAGACCCACCACCAGCAAGCTCACCATCGCCTCCACCGGCCGGCCACATTGCCCGCGACGGGACGGATTGGAATGAGATCGCGAAACTTGGGCGGCTCGACCAGCATAGGCGCCGATCGCCTCTGGCGCACGCCCTTGCCGGACGGCGTCGTCCGATTTACGGTCATCCTCCCCACGGCTGAAGCCGGGGGCTTCTGGTCTCACGCCACTTCCCCAACGATGCCGGCATCGTTGGAGACGATGGATTCCCAGTTGTGCGCGACCGGTTCCGACCCACGGGTGGGTGCCGCCGGCGTCGGATGTCCGGCGATCTTCTGTGCGCCCGTAAACGGGTCAGCGGGTGTGATTCCGGCGCCGCCGGGTTACGGCGCCCCTCAGCTTCTGTGAGCGCGTGAATTCTTGTTGGGGAAGGCTTGCCGGTGATGGAAGGCAAGATCCTGGACCGGGTGGTGGATACCACGGGGATGGACCGCTCGACGGCCCGGCGGATGTTGACCGGCCCGAGGCTGCCGGACCCGACCGGGCCGGGGGTGATCGAGGCGGACGCAGTGGCGCGCTGCGGCCCGACCCTGATCGGCCGGGTTCACCCGGACATTGACGATGACCGACATCGTCACCGGATGGACCGAGAACCGCTCGATCTGCGGGGCACCCGGCCACACCGGGGCAGCGCGTGCGGGCATCGGGCGGGCTGGACCAGCAACAACTCGCGGCCGTGGCCGGTCGAATCGATCTGGAAAGCCTGCAACCGTCAATCAACCGATTGGCAAAGGCGAAGTAGCACAATCCACCACGCGCTCACAATACGTGAGACACGTCGGACGGTTGCGACGTTTTCACCCGGAGACCTAGATTGAAACGGTGAATCCCAGCACGCGGGCTGTCGTTGCCGCGATCACCGCTTTCGCCCTGAGTTCAGCGGCATTCGCCGCTTCGCTCGGGGGTCGGGATCCGGATCGGGCCACGCTTGGCAAGGCGGTTGCCTCGGCGACCATCGCCTCGAAGCTGGCTGCCGGGAGCAGGGCGACCAGATACACACCGCCGGTGCCGGAAGACTTCAGCAATCTGTCGTGGACCGAAGCGTTCAGGAGGTTGAACAGGAAGCTGGCGCGTGAATACGCCTTCACCAAGTGGAAAGGAATCAACTTCACAGCGCTGTACCGCAAGTACCACCCGCTGATCGCGCGGGCAGAGGCCACCAACAACCGCAATGGCTACTACCTGACGCTCCGCCGTTACATACACAGGCTGCGTGACGGGCATGTGCGTATCACTGAATATCCAAGGGTCCAGCAGAAATTGGTCGGGGGCGGCTTTGGCGTGGTAGTGATGCGGCTCGACAACGGCCGCGTTGTCGTCACCCGGGTTCTGAACGGCAGTCCCGCCGCACGGGCTGGCATCAAACGTGGGGCACGGATCCTGAAATGGCGCGGAAGACCGATTGACGAGGCCCTGGCACACACGTCGACCACGCTGGGCCCGAGCCAACCCACGACAGCGCGAAAACGGTACGAGCAACTGCGCTATCTGGTCCGAGCTCCCATTGGTGACAGGGTCAGGGTCACCTTCCAAAATCGCGGCCGGGCCACCCGGATCGCTGCCCTTCGAGCTGTTGATGATCACATGAAGACCCTCCGCCTGACAAACGCCGACGACTACGTCTCCAAGTACGGATACCCGAAGCGGATGGTGGAGCACAGGATCATCGGCGGCAACGTCGGCTATGTCCGGGTGATCGCCGAGGTAGATCTGCCTGCGACACTTCCCGGCGACCACACTCCCACTCTGCGACAGTTCCGAAACGCGATCCGTGAGTTCATCCGAGCCAAGGTCGCGGGCATCATCATCGACGTCCGCTCCAACTCGGGTGGTTCGGACCAGATGGTCGCCGACTTCATGGCGTCGTTCTACAAGCACCAGGCTTTCTATGAGTATCAGAACTACATAGTCCCGGCGTCCGGGAGATTCCAGATCTGGATCGCCGACGACGTTACCGGGAGATACAGCCATCCCGGGCAGGGCATCCACATCAAGCCGCTCCGCCAACGCTTCAACGGCCCTGTCGTAGCCCTGGTCGACAACGGCTGTATCAGCTCCGGCGAGGGCGTGGCCATGGGGATCAAGCGGCTGCCCAACGGCAAGGTCGTCGGCACGTACGGCACCAACGGATCGTTCGGCATGGTCGGCGATGGCGCCCTGATGCCGGGACAGTTCGTTGTCGATTGGCCTTTCGGCCAGTCGCTCGACAAGCAAAAGATCGTTCAAGTCGACAGTCGCCACGGGACGGGCGGTGTGATGCCCGATGTCCGGGTTCCTCTGACTTTGAAGAACGCTCTCAGGTCGGCTGCGGGACGTGATGTCGTGCTCGGCCACGGACTGCGCACCCTGCGCCGCATGGTCCGAAACCGCTAACCGCAGATCTGGAATCGGTTGAAGGGCCAGCCCTCGCGGACCACGACTCCGCGTTTCCCCGCGGCAAGCCGGCAACCGGCCGGGGCGCCGCCGCCCCCGCCGGACGGATGCGTCCGATTTAAGGTCATTTCTGCTGCGCCGGCGAAGCGACCCGGTCAGCGACAGGATGGATGTGCCCACCATCCGACAACCTGGAGCGACCATGCAATCAGAGCCTGAGGTGTTTCCGTTCGACTACGGCATCGTCTTCGCCGCCGTCGGCGAGACCCTCCCCGCAGTCGGTTTCCGCGTCGTCAGCGCGGACCCGGCCACCGGCGTGATCCATGGGACGACCGAGCTTTCCCCGGCCAGTTGGGGCGAGAACCTCACCATTCAGTTGGGGTCCGCGCAACCCGCCGAAACCACGGTCGTCATCCACTCGAACCTCAAGTTCGGCCTGGTCGACTGGGGCAAGAACAAACGCAACGTCGCCAAGATCCAAGAAGAACTACGCCGACGCCTGGGAGTCAATCGCTGACGGAACCCGCCGACCCCTCAAGCAGACGCAAGGCGGCTTTGGACACTTTGCCCGCCACCGAGTGCGGCAGGGCATCAACGATCTCGACGATCGTCGGACGCTTGAACCGCGCCAGCCGCTCCGACGCAAATGCGATCACGCCCTCTGGCGTCACCTCGGAATCCGGCTCCGGCACCACCCACGCCTTGACGGCCTCGCCGGTGTAGGGATGATCGACCCCGGCGACCGCAACCTCCGCCACTCCGGGGGCCTCGGCCAACACGGTCTCGATCTCATGGGGATAGACGTTGAAACCGCTGACGATCACCAATTCCTTGACCCGATCGACTAGGTAGTAGTCGCCGGCATCGTCCTGGACCGCGACGTCGCCGGTCTGCCACCATCCATCGGCGTCGGGGCCGCCGTCACCATCGGGCCAGTAGCCACTGAACAGGTTCGGTCCCCGGACAACGACCTCCCCCGGGTCGCCCTCATCGACGTCGTTGCCGTCCGAATCCAGCAATCGCACTTCCATGCCGGGCACAGGCGCGCCGACACAACCGGGCTTGGCGACGCCGGTGACCAGGCTCGAAGTGATCGCCGGCGAGGTTTCCGTCATTCCGTACGACTCCCAAACCGTCAACCCCATCGAGGAAAACTGTTGGAAGACCGGCGTCGGAAGCGGGGCAGCCCCCGACAAGAGCACGCGCACCCCACCAAGCGCCTGCTTGACGGCCGGGACATCGGACCAGGCCACGTACATCGGAGGAGCCCCGGCGACAACGGTCACGTCGAATATCTCGATCAACTCCAGCGTTTCCGCCGGATCGAATCGATCGGACAGAACCGCCGTCGCTCCCCGGAACGCCACCATCCCCAGCAGCGCGTTCAACGCGTAGATGTGAAACATCGGCAGAACGAGCAATGCCACGTCGTCATCGGTCAAGGCGGGTGGGTTGCCCAACCACCCCAATTGCCGCAAGTTGGCGATCAACGCGCGATGAGTGAGCATCGCCGCCCGCGGCCTACCCGAAGTGCCCGACGTGTACATCAGCACGGCGAGAGACTCCGGGTCGGTGGGCTCCTGCGGCGGCGGAGTGGAGCCGACGGTGAGATGCCGCCACCCGTCTGTCCCGGTGACGATCAGGTCTGTGCCGGTGTCGCGAACCGCCTGTTGCGCGACGGCAACCGAGTCGTGATCGGCAATCAGCAGACGGGCACCGGAGGATCGCAGCACGGAGGCCACCTCCACCGCCGTGTACCCGGTGTTGATCGGGACCGCCACCAAGCCCGCCCGCAGAATCCCGAAATAACTCGCGACGAATTCCGGAGTATTGCCCAGCATCAGCACGACCCGGTCAGATCGAGAAAGCCGCCGAGCCGTCAACCCGCCGGAGAGGGCGTGTACGAGCAGATCCAACTCCGCCCAGTTGATGCTGCGCTCCCTCGTGACGATTGCCACCCCGGAAGGCCGGCGAATGGCCGCATTCTGGACCAGATCGGCCAGATTCGCTCCCATGGCCGGGAGTCTCCCACAACCGACATCCGGGATCCCGCGCGCCCGACTCAGCCGCCGATTACGACAGGTCCGTGAGCTCCAGTGGGTTGCGCCGATTCGCCTCGGAATCCCTCAGAGGAAAACCGACCTACGTTGCACAAGGAGCTTGTACAGGGTCTGCTGAATTGTTTCCCGAACCTGATCGGTGACGTTGAAAACCAGCATCGGGTCGTCGCCCGCGCCGGCGGGGAAATCATCAGTGCGGATCGGCTCCCCGAAGGCAATGATCCACTTGCTGGGGAGCGGCACCATGCCCAGCGGTCCCAGCCAGGGAAACATCGGCGTGATCGGGAAGTACGGCAGGCCCAGGATCCGGGCCAGGGTCTTGGCATTGCCGATGATCGGGTAAGTCTCCTCCGCCCCGACTATGGCGCAGGGAATGATCGGTGTACCGCTATGGATGGCAGCCGAAACAAAACCACCCCGGCCAAAACGCTGCAACTTGTAGCGCTCCGAAAAGGGCTTGCCCACGCCCTTGAACCCCTCCGGCCACACTCCGACGAGTTCACCCTTGCGGAGCAGCCGCTCCGCGTCCGGCGCACAGGCCAACGTGCTACCCGACTTGCGCGCCAACTCCCCGATGAAAGGCGTCTGGAACACGAGATCCGCCCCGAGCATGCGAAGTGGTCGCCGGGCTGGATGATGATCAAGCAGGGCAATCGCGGTCATTACCGAGTCGAGGGCAACGGTCCCCGAATGGTTCGCGACGATCAACGCCCCACCCTCATCGGGCACGTTCTCCAGCCCGCGGGTCTCGACTCGGAACCAGCGGGAATACAACTGACGCATGGGCTGCAGCAACACCCGATCGGTCAGCTCGGGATCGAACCCGAATTCGTCCACCGGGTATTCGCCGGTAACCCGCCGTCGAAGAAACGTCAGCCAACTCGCGACCCGTTCATCCCAGGCCACGGGCGCGGGCTCGGCGCCGGGAAGCGGCGCATGGACCGGCACCGCTTCCTCGTATTCCTCGGGGACTTCAGCGGCAGCTGCCGCCCCGGAACCGCCTCGCCGGCCGGAGCCGGCCGCGCCCGCCCGGTTGCGGCCACCGGCCGCCGGGGGTGCGGCCGCCTTGCGTCGACGACGAGTCTTGCCGTCACTTTCACTGCCGATGGGGATCACCCGGGCGTCAGGCATTCGCGGTACTCCGTCCCGTGAGTAGCGACAACAACTGCTTTTCCACCGCTTCGACCCGTTCGGGTGTCAGCACCCGATTCAGGCGGTGAGCGGCGACGAAAGCATCGAAGGTCTCGGAAGTGGTGTGTTGAGGCTCGAACTTGAACACCGAACGCATGCGCGTGGTGTCAACCCCCCGACCGTACTCGAGAAATCGCACCTGCTCGGGGGAGAAGTCGGCCAATCCGAGCTGCCTGACGAATGTGCCGACGATCGGGGCCATGGGCCTGGGGAGAGCAATCGTCGGACGGCCACAACGACGAACCGCCTGGGACAGCAGGATGATCCCGTCGCCCGAGATGTTGAAAATTCCGGGGACATCGCGGGTTGTGGCTTGCAGCAACGCCGCCAGACCGTCGTCCTCATGAATGAACTGCAGCCGGGCGTCGTGCCCGAGAAGCACCGGAATCACCGGCAACTCGAAGTACGCCGACATCGGGGTATCCACTTTCGGGCCCAGGAAATTGGCGAAGCGCAGTGTCGTCACCAGGACATCGGGACGCCGCCGGGCGAAGCCGCGAACGTATCCCTCAACTTCGACCGAATCCTTGGCCCATCCGTAGCGGGGAGTGTGTTTCGGCTCCATGTCCTCGGTGAACATCGCCGGGTCACGAGGACCGGCGCCATAGATCGAAGTCGACGACTTGACCACGAGCTTGGTCACGCTGGGTGCCTTCTGGCAGGCCGCCAGCAGCTGCATCGTGCCGATGACGTTGATTTCCTTCATCGACATGCGCCCACCCGCCTGCAGCGGGGTCGCGATGACACCCATGTGGACGACGGTGTCGACTTCGGCAGCATTGATCACCTTGGAGATGATCGGGTTTCGGATGTCGGCGCGTACGAACTCCGCCCCGCCGATGTCCTGCCGTGGAGGCACCACATCCACGCCGACGACCCGATCGACTTCCGGGTCCTCGGTCAGGACGCGTGCCATCCGACCACCCAGATACCGGGAAACCCCGGTCACCATCACCACTCGGGCCATCGGAACCCTCCTGCTCTACCTGGCGGAAACCCGCGCTGCCCTACCCCGGTGCCGACCTGGCCAGCCGCGGTTACTTCTTGTTGCGTCGCTGCACCCTGGTCTTTCGCAGCAACTTGCGGTGCTTCTTCTTTGCCATTCGTTTGCGGCGCTTCTTGACGACGGATCCCACTTACCTGAGCCTTTCGCTTGGGTTAACTCATCCAACCTGTCGAGCCAGTTACCGGACCGGCACCGACCGCACGGCCCCAGCGTACGCACCAGGCTAACCCGGCCACAGCGGGCAAGGGTCCGCGGCGAGTCCCAGGTGCCCGAATACCGCCTCCCGAGTCCGGAGAATGCTCATATCCAGCGGGTCCAACAGGTCGTAGCCCTGCGTCCAGGCCACGGGCTCGATCTCGTAACCGTCTCCCATCAGTTCCGGTCCAGGTCGGCCGAGATGGGACTTGATGTAGCCGGAAAAACTCTCGGGAACCGGCGAGTCAGGATCGATCGGCGATCCGGCGGCGATGGCCGTCAGGTGTGCCCACGCCCGGGGCACGACATCGACCCATTCGTAACCTCCACCACCGACCGCCACCCAGCGCCCGTCACACAGGTGATGAGCCAATGCGTGAAGGCGCTGGTAGGACGCCCTTTGGCCTTCGATTGACAGCCCGAGATCGGCCAGGGGATCGAGATAGTGCGTGTCACAGCCTTGTTGGGTGACGAGGATCTCCGGTTCGAAGGCGCTGAGGGCTTCGGGTACGACGGCATCGAACGCACGCAGCCAACCGGCGTCGCGAGTCCCCGCCGGTAGGACGACGTTGATCGAAGTGCCTTCCGCCCCCGGAGCGCCGATCTCGTCCGGATAACCCGATCCCGGGAACAAGACTCTCGGATCTTCGTGCAGGGACATGGTCATCACCCGGGGATCGTCAAAGAACATCGCCTGAACCCCGTCACCATGATGAACATCGACATCCACATATCCGATGCGGCGCACACCCTGCTCCAGCAACCAGGCAATGGCCACGCCGATGTCGTTGTAGACGCAAAAACCCGAGGCGTAACCGGGCATGGCATGGTGCAGCCCGCCCGCCAGATTCACGGCGTGGAGGCTGGACTTCGAATAGACGGCACGAGCCGCCGCCAAAGTGGCCCCGGCCACCAGCGCCGAAGCCTCGTGCATGCCGTCGAATCGGGGCACGTCCTCGGTCCCAATTCCGTGAGAGGGGTCGATGCGGGCACCAGGCGCCGAAGCGCGTTCCACGGCGGCGATGTACTCCGGCAGATGAACGCGGGCCAAGTCGGCATTCGACGCGGGGGACACCGGCCCCACGGTCTCCACATTTGACAGATCCAGCACTCCCAGGTCACGGGTCAGCTGGTGGGCGAGCCGAACTCGCAGCGGCGACAACGGGTGACCGGAGCCAAAATCATAAGCACGCAACCGCTCGTCCCAGATGAACGAGAGCTGACCAGTCACTCCGCAACCGTAGCGTCGTCCGGCGACCGATACCCGGGCTCAGCCGTCGGCGAGTTCACGGGATCGATCCCGCGCCGCCTCCATCGCCGTGAGAAAAGCCGCTCTCACCCGATGGTCGTCGAGCTCGCGCAGGGCGGCGACAGTGGTACCCGCCGGGGAAGTGACATTCTCCCGCAGAACGGTCGGATGCTCGGCCGTATCGCGCAACATCGTCGCCGCACCGAACATGGTCTGCACCGTCAATTCGGTCGCCAGCGAGCGGGGCAGCCCGAGTAGGACGCCCGCCTCGATCATTGCCTCGACGACGTAGAACAGGTACGCGGGACCGGATCCCGATATGGCGGTCACGGCATCCTGTTGCGATTCGGGAACCTGCACCACCCGGCCTACTGTCGACATCAACTCCGCCGCCAGTTCCAGATGCGCCAGGTCGCAGTGGGCGCCAGCCGATATCGCGGTGATCCCCTGATCGACCAGGGCGGGGGTATTGGGCATCGCCCGAACCACAGCGGTCCCGGCGGGAAGCGCGTCCTCGATCGTCGACGTGGTGATACCGGCAGCGATGGACAGCACCAGGGCATCGCCCCGGACTTCCGACGAGATCTCACGCAGGAGGGCCACCATGTCCTGGGGTTTCACCGCCAGTACCAGCGTCCCGGCGGCCCCAGCGGCCGTCAGGTTGTCAACTACCTCGACGCCGTGACGCGCCCGGAGTCGAGTCGCCCGCTCCGGCCGCTTGTCGGTGATCAATAGGTCGTCCGCACTCCACCGCCCCCGCAGTAGGCCCGCTAGCAAGGCCTCACCCATGACACCGGCCCCGAGAATCGCCGTGATCGACATCTCCAATCAGCCCGGAACGCCGATGGACTTGAGCAGCAGCATCAGGTTGGCTGGCCTTTCGGCCATCCGGCGCACCAACCACGGATACCAATCCGCGCCGTACGGAACGTAGACCCGCACCCGCTCGCCCAGGGACGCCAGTCGCTTCTGCTCGTCGGGTCGAACCCCGTAGAGCATCTGCAACTCGTACGAACTTCGCTCACGGTCGTGGCGAACCGCCACCGCAGAGGTGATCTCTATCATGCGTGGATCATGGGTGGCGATCATCGGAAACCCGCCGCCGGCCATCAGAATCTTCAGGCAACGCACGAAAGCCAAGTCGATGTCCTGCTTGGTCTGATGACAACCCTCCGTCGCCCGATAGGCGCCCTTGCAAAGCCTCACCCGGGAACCGGCGTAGGACAGAGCCCGACAATCGTCTTCGGTCCGCATCAGGTCTGCCTGGAGAGCAACTCCAAGCCAGTCGAACCGCTGCCGCAACTGGCGGACGGTGGACAAGGTGGCTTCAACGGTTTCGTGTTCCTCCATGTCGACCGTGGCCGTCATGCCGACCTTGTCGGCCGCCTCGCAGATGGCTGTCGCGTTCTGAAGAGTGATCTGGTCCGCGTCGCTGTCCGGCAGCGCCTGACCAATCGCCCCAAGCTTGATCGACAATTCGGCGCGATCCGTCAGATCGGCGTCTTCCAACGCCGCGATCAGACGGCGATACTGGTCAACCACCGCTGATACTTGCGCTACATCCGTCACGTCTTCGCTGAGGTAACTCAGCGTGCATCGAAGTCCCGCGCCAGCCAGTTCCCCGGCCACGCGGACGGCATCGCTGGTCCGCTCGCCGGCGACAAAACGCCGGACCACATCGCGGGTTAGGGGCGCATTGGTCGCGATTCGCTTGACAGCGTCGTTTCGCGATACGAGGTTGAATGCCTGCCGCACTACCACTGTTCGATTCTCCTGTCGCCGACGTCCATCGGCCAGGCTATCCGCTGGCCGCGCATTACGCGCAGGTCAGGAACCGAATCGCGGAGACGACATGCTGGCCCGGGGCAACGGCCTGCTGGGAGTGAGCCAATCCTGAATCGTCGGGCTGACCAGGCGGACCACCTCTTCTTCGGGCATCGACGCCAAGGGCTCGGCCTTGACCACATACCTGGTCACCGCGATCCCAATCAGATAGCTGGCGATCAGGTTCGACCGCAAGCGGGCGTCGGGCACTCCGATCGTCCTGGCGATTCGATCCACCATCTCCAGTTCGAGGAACTCGCGCAGAGGGGTCGCCACCCTGCTCGCCGAGGCTCCCGCCTTGGCCAAGGCGATCAGATCGTCACGCGTCTCGGGGTCGGACAGGGTCTCCAGAGTCACCCGGGTCAGGCGCTCCCCCATGCCGTCCAGCCCGGGGGCTATCAACTCGGGCAGGGCACTGGTCGGGTCGAATGGAAGCCTCATGGCCGCCGCGAACAGTTTGTCTTTGGACTGGTAGTAGCGCGTAACCACCTCCGGTGCCACCCCCGCGGCGCTGGCCACACCTTTGACTGAGGTCCGCAGGTAGCCCTTCGCATGGAAGGCTGACCTGGCGGCGTCGAGCACGGCCTCACGCACATCGTCGGTTCCCATGCCGGAACCATAGCGGCGCCAATCGGTTACCGACCGGACATCCGGCTCTGGTCACCCCGGTCGCGTTCAAGGCCCCGGCCGGAGGCCCACGCCAGGCAGGGTCACCGGTTCCGGAGTCGTAACCAGGTGCAGTTGAGCGAAGGCGAGAGCCTCGGCCAGGTCGGCTTCCCGAAGCGCGCGATTTGCCGCCTTGCGGGTCGAGACCTCGATCACCACCGTCCCCGAGAAGCCCCGGCGGGCCACGAACTCCAACACCTCACCGCAACGCTGGGAACCACGGCCCGGAATCATGTGTTCGTCCTTCGAACTACCCGACCCGTCAGCCAGATGGACGTGTGCCAGGGAATCTCCCAGGTCCCGCGCCATCACCAGGGCGTCGGAACCACTGACCGACGTGTGGGACAGGTCGAGCGTGGCATGCGGATAGTCGTCCTCGCGCGGATCCCAGCCCGGTGAGTAGGCGGCCAACTCTCGAGTGGCCGCCCGCCAGGGGTACATGTTCTCGACCGCGAACTTGATGGGTGTGTCCTCGGTCATTCGTCGTAGTCCGCGAACGAAGTCGCGCGCGTAGTCGCGCTGCCAACGAAACGGTGGATGAACGACCACGGTGTCAGCACCCAACGTCTCCGCCGCATTCCGGGCCCGCACCAACTTGGCCCACGGATCGGAGCCCCAGACCCGTTGGGTAATCAACAGGCAGGGGGCGTGAATTGCCAGGATGGGAATGCCGTAGGTGTGTGCCAAGTCCCGCAGCGCGTCCGGGTCCTGACTGACCGGATCGGACATGACCATGACCTCAACCCCGTCATAGCCGAGTCGTGCGGCGATCTCGAACGCAGCCGCCGGCGACTCGGGATAGACCGAGACCGTGGACAGAGCGATCTTCGCTGCCGCCGCGGTAACGACCCGCGATTCACCGCCGCTCGCCATCGGTCCTCACCCCCTCCCGGAGCACGACTCCCAGCCTACGGGGTCGGACGGGCGTACCGACGCTCGATGACCCGCCGGATGGTCGACAGGACGATCGCACCGACCACCCCGATACCCACACTCCAGACAAACTCAATGCTCGCTGTTACGTACAGGGCGAAGAAATCGCTCAGCACCGGTATGGCGAGGACGAACGGGAACCCGAGGCCCATCACGACGACGATCGCCAGCCGCCAGCGATTCAAGGGTTGGGCCACGAGCAACAGCACGGTCCACGCCACGATGAACAGGGTGACCGCCGCCGCAGTCCGGGCCGTGTCCAGCGGATGACCGGCCACCAGGACCAGCGCGTAGCTGCTGAAGGCGGAGATCGAACAGACCACACCTGCCGGCACCGCGAAACGCAAAACCCGTCTGAAGAAACCGGGTCGGAAGCGTTGCGTATTGGGCATCAGGGCCATGAAGAAAGCCGGGGTGCCGATGGTCAGGAAAGTAATCAAAGTGAGGTGTCGCGGCAGAAACACGAACTCGACTTCGAACACCTGGGTCAACGTGAACACCACCGTCATCAAGGACAACAACGAGGCGTAGAAGGACTTGGTCAGGAACAGATCGCTGACGCGTTCGATATTCCCGAGCACCCGCCGACCCTCTGCCACCACGTGAGGCAGCGCCGAGAACCGGCTGTCGAGCAGCACCAGCTGAGCGACGGCCCTGGTGGCCGAGGCTCCGGAACCCATCGCGATTCCCAAGTCGGCGTCCTTCAAGGCCAGAACGTCGTTTACCCCATCGCCGGTCATCGCCACCGTGTGTCCGCGTCGTTGCAGCGCGGCGACCATGGCCCGCTTCTGGTCCGGATTCACCCGACCGAACACGTTGTGCTCCTCGACCACCCTCTCCAGCTCGCCCGGGTCGGTCGGCAGGTGTCGCGCATCGAAAGCACCCGCCTCGTCGGGGATACCCGCCTGCGCGGCGATCGCCGCCACAGTCGCCGGGTTGTCTCCGCTGATCACTTTCAGCGCGACCCCTTGGCGTCGGAAATAGGCGACGGTCTCAGCGGCGTCTGGCCGAAGGTGCTGGGCGATGGACACCAAGGCCATCGGAACGAGTTCGCCGGGGCCGGTGTCCGCGTCAGGTTGCGCCTCGCCCGCGCCTCGGGCCAGCAGCAGCACCCGGGCCCCGGTGGCTGCCACCGGGGCGGCGGTCATGGCCACCTGCCGGGCCACCGCCGGATCCCCATCGGGCAGCAGAATCTCAGCAGCCCCCAACACCCAGGCCCCATGACCGGCGAACACGCCGGCCGACCACTTCCGAGCCGACGAAAAGGGAACTGCGCGCACCAACTCCCAGCCGGGATCGGCGAATTCGGCGGCCACCGCGGCCAGGGTGGGGTTGGGATTCGCCTCACTCACCCCGAGCGCCCCCAGAGCCTCGGCCACCTCGTTGGAATCACCGTCGGAGTCACCGTCGGGGTCACCGTCGGTGGCCTGCCGGGCCGTTCCGTCTGGGGCCAGCTTCACCAGCCGGTCGAAGGCCATCCCGGGCTCGGTCAAAGTCCCGGTTTTGTCAACGCAGACCACGTCGACCCGAGCCAAGACCTCGACGGCCGGCA
>JAUYKX010000143.1 GCA_030699055.1 Candidatus Nanopelagicales bacterium | reverse complement strand
CCCGGAACGCCGATCCGGCGCCCACCTTTACCGCCCTCGAGCGACGCCGGGTGTGGGTCACCCGCGCGGACGGCATCAAGTTCCTGGTGCGGCTCACCCTGCCGGCCGACTACCGAGAGGGAACCCGGCTCCCCGGCATGTTCTGGTTCTATCCGTACGAGTTCACCGATCAGGCGGGCTATGACCGCCGGCTCCGGACCGAGAACGTCAACCGGTTCACCTCTTCCGGCCCGCGCACCATCGAGTTCCTGGCCAACCTGCCGATCAACGCACTTTCCCAGCTCGGGTCGGAATCGGGGACCGGGTCGACAGCCTCCAACGCAACCGAACTCGACCGGCTCTGTCAAACCCTCCAACGGCTGGGCATGGACACTCTCGGAGCATTCGCCGCGCTGCCGGCCGATGCGGTCACCACCCGGTTCGGGAAGCTGGGCGCACTGGCCCACCGAATCAGTCGTGGCGAACAACCGGGCTCTTTCAACTTCCACCAACCGCCCGAACCCCTGGTCACCACACTCGAACTCGACCCACCCGCCGAACGGGTCGACATCGCCCTGTTCGCCGCCCGGAGCCTGGTGGCCGACTTCATGTCGCTGCTGGTCGACCGGGGCCTGGCGTGCAGTCGACTGCGGATCCGGGCCGAAACCGAACACGGCGAGCATCTCGACCGCCATTGGCGGGCACTCACCATCTTCGACTCCGACATGATCATCGAGCGACTGCGCTGGCAGCTGACCGGCTGGCTGGCCGGCAACACGGGCGAGACGCAGCCGACGGCGGGAATCAGCCTGCTGCGACTGCACGCCGACCAGGTGGCGACTGCCGACGATCTACAACTCGGCCTGTGGGGCGAGATGTCCGATGCCGATCGCCGAGCCGCCCGTGGTTTGGATCGAATCCGCGGTCTGCTCGGCCCGGAATCGGTGCGAACGGGAACGCTGACCGGCGGGCGCGAGCCGGGCCGAAGATTCGAATGGCGCTCCGGCGATCGAGTCGAAACCACCGACAGCGACCACCGTCCCCGGCACCAACCCTGGCCCGGTCGGATTCCCCCACCCGCCCCCGCCATCGTCCACTCGGTGCCGCTGGCCGCCTGCTGCCGCAGAGCCGACGGTCGACCCGTCGTGGTCACCGGCCGGGGCGCTCTGTCCGCCTCCCCCGCACAACTTCAACACGGCGACAAGCCCTGGCAGCCGATCTCGGGCTGGGCGGGACCCTGGTTGAGCGACGAGTCCTGGTGGAACCCCGACGGCCACCGGCGGATCGCCCGCTTTCAGGTCCTGCTCGCCGATGGAAGCGCCCACCTGTGTGTGATCGACCAGGGCCAATGGTGGATAGAGGCCGACTATGACTGAGATCGACGCCCAAAGCACCACCCGACGTCCCAGCGGTTACGCCGAGCTACACGCTCACTCCTCCTTCAGCTTCCTGGACGGGGTTTCCCCACCCGCCGACCTGGTCGCCGAAGCCCAGCGCCTGGAACTGGACGCCCTGGCGGTGCTGGACCACGACGGCTTCTACGGAATCGTCCAAACCGCCACCGCCGCCCGCGAGGTCGACCTGCCCACTGTGATCGGCGCCGAGTTGAGCATCGGACTCACCGAACGGCACAACGGTGTACCTGATCCGAGTGGACGCCACCTGGTGGTACTCGCCCGGGACCCGGAGGGATACCGGCGACTGAGTCGCGTGATCTCCCGGGCCAATCTGGCCGGGAGCAAGGGGCTGCCCAAGTACGACTGGGCCGCCCTGGCCGACGAACACGACGGGCGTTGGGCGATCCTCACCGGCTGCCGCAAGGGCACCGTGCCCGCCGCTCTCGCCCGGAGTGGCCCAGAAGCTGCCGAACGAGCCCTGGCCGAACTGATCGACATGTTCGGCTGCCGCAATGTGTATGTCGAACTGTGGCATCACCACGACCCGGCCGATGACGAGCGCAATGACGCCCTGGCCGAACTGGCCGCCAAGTTCGGCCTACCCACGGTCGCCACCACCAACGCCCATTACGCCACCCCGTCCGAGCATCGGCTGGCCCGAGTGGTCGCCGCCATCCGATCACGCGGCACGCTGGCCGATCTGGACGGTTGGATGCCCGCCGCCCCGGCGGCACACCTGCGCTCGGCCGAAGAACAACGACGACGTTTCGCCGCCTGGCCGGGAGCGGTGGATCGAGCCGGACTGCTGGGCCGGGAACTGGCCTTCGACCTGTCGCTGATTGCCCCGCGACTGCCGGACTTTCCGACTCCACCGGGACAAACGGAGGACGATCACCTGCTGGAGCTCGTGACCACCGGCGCCACCCGGCTTTACGGACCCCGGGAGTCCGAACGGATACGTGGAGCCTGGCGCCAGATCGACCACGAACTGCGAGTGATCGCCGAACTGGGATTCGCCGGCTACTTCCTGGTGGTGTGGGACATCGTTCAGTTCTGCCGACACCACGACATCTATTGCCAGGGCCGGGGGTCTGCCGCCAATTCCGCGGTCTGCTACTCCATGGGAATCACCAACGCCGATCCGGTTGCCCTGGGCCTACTGTTCGAGCGCTTCCTGTCCCCTGCCCGTGACGGGCCGCCGGACATCGACGTTGACATCGAGAGCGGTCGCCGGGAGGAGGCGATCCAGTACGTGTACACCAGGTACGGACGGGATCACGCTGCCCAGGTGGCCAACGTGATCACCTACCGCACCCGGTCGGCTCGCCGCGACGCGGCTCGGGCCTTCGGTCACGCCACCACCGGTCCCGACCTGCCGGACCAGGTGCGGCAAACTGCCGAAAATCTGCTGCACCTCCCCCGACATCTCGGAGTGCACTCCGGGGGCATGGTGATCTGCGATCGACCGATCATCGAGGTGTGTCCGGTCGAATGGGCGACCACCCCCGCTCGCAGCGTGCTGCAGTGGGACAAGGACGACTGCGCCGAAGCCGGACTGGTCAAGTTCGATCTGCTCGGCC
The DNA here is from genome assembly GCA_030699055.1 of Candidatus Nanopelagicales bacterium. Classification (GTDB taxonomy): domain Bacteria; phylum Actinomycetota; class Actinomycetes; order S36-B12; family UBA10799; genus JAUYKX01. Next base: position 362 of record JAUYKX010000143.1, on the reverse strand, counting down.
TCGGCATGCTGGAAGCCATACACCGAACCGTCGATCTCGTCCGAGAACATCAGGGCGAACACATCGATCTGGCTCTGTTGCCGCAGGAACCCGAGGTGTACGAACGGCTGTGCGCGGCCGACACCGTCGGGGTGTTCCAGGTCGAGAGCCGAGCCCAGATGGCCACCCTCCCCCGGCTGAAACCACGTAACTTCCACGACCTGGTCGTCGAGGTGGCCCTGATCAGGCCGGGACCGATCCAGGGTGGATCAGTCCATCCGTATCTGCGCCGACGCAGCGGCCAGGAACCGATCACCTACCTGCACCCGCTACTGGAACGCTCACTCGCCAAAACCCTGGGCGTGCCGATTTTCCAGGAGCAG
>JAUYKX010000141.1 GCA_030699055.1 Candidatus Nanopelagicales bacterium | reverse complement strand
GGCCACCGCCTCGCGCGGAAGCGCCCGACGGGCCGCCGCGATCACGGCCGCCGGGTGGAGCGGCACCTGGCGGCTGGTGCGGGTCTGCTCGTCGTAATCGCGGGTACCCGCCGCTTTGATCTTGTCGACCAGGGCGATACGACGTTCGCGTCCGGCGGCCAGCCCACGCCCGGCCGACCCGTCCGCCGAGGTCAGCGACGCGAACAACGGACCCGGCGCGCTCGCGACAGGGACATCGGCCGGCCACAAACGGCCGATCAGCGTTGGGTCGGCATCGACATGGACGAGCGCCCGATTCGGGAGCATCCGCCGGTCCCATTGCAGGGTGTCCCGCTGACTCAACCCGGACCCGACCACGATCAGAACATCGACGGCACCGGACAACAGCAGATCCGTCGCCCAGCGTGACCCGGCGTAGCCGAACGTGCCCACGCTCAGCGGATGATCTTCGGGCATAACCCCCTTCGCGCCGAGAGTGTTGGCGACGGGAATGTGCCAGGCTTCGGCACACCGGACCAACTCCGCCGCCGCATCACCGTGTACCACTCCGGGCCCGGCCAGGATGGCGATGGTCGCCGGGCTTTCCAGTACGCCCAGGAGTCGGTCGGTCGCGTTCGCATCCTGCGAATCCCGCAGGGCCTCGGCCGGGGGCAGGACGCTCCATTCACGGGGCACGACGGCCCGCTGGATGTCCAGCGGGATCGACAGATGCACCGGAGCCAGGCGGTTTCTCGCGTGGAGCAACAGCGTCCGCAGATGATGTCCAAGCAATTGCGAGGACTCCGCGCGAATCGAGACGTCGCACACCGGTCGGGTCACGGCCACGTCGTCGAGACTCGGCGTCGTTGCGTCCTGAAATCCGCCTCGGCCCTCCCAGGTGACGGGCACCTCGCCGCTGATCGCCAGGACCGGCACGCGATCGGCGTGGCTGGAGGCCAGGGCGGTGACCATGTTGAAGATCCCCGGACCGCCGATACCAAAGGCGACGCCGGTCCGGCCGGTCGCCCGGGCCCAGCCATCCGCCATGTACGCCGCGCCGCCCTCGTGCGCCGCGACGACAGTTTGGACTCCGTCAACATGGGTCATCGGTGTCATGAACGGGTCGTTGTGTCCGCCGGGGACCATGAACAGCGATGTGGTTCCCTCGGCCGCCAGGGCGCGCACCACGTACTCGGCCCCGGTGACCCCCGGGGCACTGTTGTCTGTCACCCGCCCGAACTTATCGAAACCCAGCCGTTCGGTGGGCTATGGCGCGCGTCCGTTCCTTTTGCCTGCTGAACTGTCGGCACACCACGACTACCCCCACCCGGGAAGGAGGCGGCGGGCTGCCGTCCTGAAGATGGCGCTCCGCCTAACCGAAATGAAGGTTGCCGTATTCGGATCGAAGCCATACGACCGCGAGTCGCTGACCAAGGCCAACGAAGATCACGGGCAGGAGCTGGTGTTCATCAGACCCCGCCTCAGCCCGGAAACAGCCGAGCTCGCCCGGGGATGTGACGCCGTCTGCACCTTCGTCAACGACGACTGCGGTCCGGAGTCCCTGGAGCGCCTTCACGAACTCGGGGTACGGATCGTCGCCCTGCGCTGCGCCGGCTTCGACCGGGTCGACATCGAAACTGCCAGACGTTTGGGAATGACCGTGGTCCGGGTTCCCTCTTACTCCCCTCATGCGATTGCCGAACATGCCCTGGCGCTGGTGTTGGCCCTGAATCGGAAGATCTACCGGTCGTACAACCGGGTCCGGGAGGGCAACTTCTCCCTGAATGGACTACTGGGTTGGGATCTCTACGGCAAGACCGTCGGGCTGGTGGGCACCGGAAACATCGGCTATTGGGCGGCGAAGGCGTTCCACGGGCTGGGCTGTGAAGTGATTGCCCACGATCTTCGACCGAACGAGAAAGTACGTGAGCTGGGTGTCGACTTCGTGTCGTTGGAGGAGCTACTGAATCGAAGCAAGGTGGTCAGCCTGCACGTACCACTCGTGGCAAGCACCTATCACCTGATGAATGCCGAGCGAATCGCCTTGATGCGCCACGACGCCCTGCTGATCAACACCAGTCGCGGCGGGTTGCTCGACACCACCGCCGCCATAGACGCGCTCCGACACCATCGGCTGGGCGGACTCGGTATCGACGTGTTCGAAGGCGAAGGCAACCTCTTCTTCGAGGACCGCAGCCTTTCCACCCACGTCGACCTTGATCTGAGCGTGCTGATGGCCTTGCCCAATGTGATCGTCACCGCTCATCAGGCCTTCTTCACCGAAGAGGCCCTGGCCAACATCGGCGACGTCACTCTGACGAATCTTGATCAGCTCGAACGCGGCGAAACCTGCGCGAACGCCCTTTGTTGACCAATCGTTGTTGACGGATCGAATCGATCCGCCTCAGATCGCAGGGTTGACTCCCACCCGCTCCCGACACGCCTTCGACGTCCGCCAGACAAGCCCGATGTAGTACTCGTCGTCGTCGGACTCGTCGGTGACCGCCAGCGAGCCCATGCTGAGTCCGGCGGCATCCAGGTGGAAGCCCGGGCGCAGCGACTCCCTGTCCGCCATGATCGTCAGCCGTCCGCCATCGTCTTCGGGAAACAGCGTGATGTTGACCGCGGAACCCGGCTGAGCGTGATTGAGAAACGCCCGAACGGTGACTTCGATTCCGTGCAATTCCATCGGGCCGGGCAGGCCGACAGGCTCCGCCGCCTCAATGGTGACTTCGATTCCCCGGCTCCGGCCAAATCCGACGGCATCGGCCAGAACATCACCCAGCTCATCAAGATCGGGATCCAGCACGATCAGAGATCGCAGGTATCGCTCCTCCCGGGCGCAGGCCCGGCGAGTCTCCGGCGCACCCGGGTCCACCGAACCGTCGGCGATCGAATCCAGCAGGGACAGGGCGGGTCCCGCAAATCGCTCACCGTGAATCTGACGAGCTTCCTCCCGAGCTCGCCGCCGAGCGGCCCGTAGCTGGGCCTGAGCCGCCTCCGCACGCCAGCGATCCGCCGTAGCCGCATGCCGGATCGCGAGCGGCTGCATCAGGTAGATCACGACCAGGACCACGACAGCGTCGAGGAACAGGGAGGGAACGACCGACAGCTCACAGGCAGAAGTCGCAGCAGAGGGCGCCTGCGTGACCAGGTCCCAGGTGATGCCCGCCCCGGCCAGCAGGTACGTCACCGCACCGGCGATTATCCAACGAAGCCCGGAGAGAAGAATGAGCAAGATCAGAACTAGGCAGCCGCCGGCCGGGCCCCACCAGCCGAGCTCGATGCGAGCACAACCGACGGCACCAACGGCCGACCCGTAGGTCGCCACCCCGGCGGCGACAACCAGGTAGGCGGTCGCCAACAGAGGGAGATGGTCGCGGACTCCGGCCCACCGTACGCCGATCACGCAGGCCACGAACACGACGGCCAAAGCCAGGAGGTTCCCCGGAATCGGCACCAGGCCCCAGGAGACGACCGTCTGTACGGCGAACAGCGAGAACAGCCAGCCGCACACCCAGCGAACCATCCGCGCCCGAGCCTGCTCCATCAGCGACGTGGTTGCGGGTTGGGGCTCTGCCACCACATCATCGCCCGACCCGCCGGCGCGCCAACCAAGTCTGACCGACGTCCCCGACCTCGGCGAGGATTCGACGACCAGTCCGATTCCCGTCCGCTCACAGCGATCGGCTATCCGCACCGGTCGGCCCACGGAGGTGACCTCGAAGCCGCGCCCGTCGTCGCCAATCTCAACCCGGATCCAATCGAACCCGCACTCGACAGTGAGGCGGGCGCTCCCGACTCCTGAGTGTTTGGAGATGTTGAGCAAGGCCTCGTCCACAACGGACAGGACCGTCTCCAGCACCGGCTTCGGAATCCTCGCAGCAGTGGACCTTGCATCAACCAGCAGGTCGAGACCCAGAAGATGCGCGCGGTCACGGGCATGCGCCGCCACTTGGTCGGCGACATCTTCGGGTTCGATTCCTTCGCCGGGTCGTGCCCGCCCCCCTGCCGACGCCTTCCCTTCCGCCGATCGAGGGTCCCGCGACGGCGACATCAGCTTCCGCAGAGCGGTCGCATCGACTCGACACCTTTCGATCGTCAACGGGCGATTGCGCTCCGCTGACCCGCGAGCCACCGCCCCCAGCGTGTTGATCACACCATCGTGAATCACGGCCGCGAAGCGTTCAGTCTCCGCCCGGAGTGCCTGATCGTGAGCCTCGACGGACAGCGCCCGGCCCGCCTCGGCAGCGGCCTCGTCGCTGTCGATCGCCACCTGCCTGAGCGCCCGAACGATTCCGACGCCGGCCATGCCCATCGCCACGGCAGCGGCGACCGAAAACGGCGCGGCTCGCCACGCCAGATCGTTCGACACGTCGAAGATCACACCCACCGCCGTCAACGCTGAGATCATCAACGCCGCGCCGATCAGAATGGCTCCAATGGCCTGGCGTTCGGTCAGGATCGGCGCCGCGCAAACGGTGAACATCATCGCCGAAATGGCCATGACGGGGCTCGCTCCCGACCACGCTTCGGGGTCAGTCATCAACACCAGGGCCACGACCCCAACACCCGCGACCGCAACGAAGATCCAAGGGGGAATAACCCGGAGCAGGAGCGCCGCCGCCCAGGCGACAATCTCCACGGCCAGAACCACCCATCCGCCACCGGGATGACGCAAGCCGGCATCAGGAGACGACAAGGAATACGCCGTGACGGCCAGCCACGCACCGGAGAGAACCATCGCCGTGTCCACCAGCATCCGGTTGACGGCGCCCAAGACCGAGCGCGGCCCAGCCCGCCACCACAGCCACCGCCGACGGGTGGCCTCAGTCATTGCCCTCACGAGCGGCATCAGGTCCGGTCAAGAAGCCGTCAGCCACCGCCGCCCGGTACAAGCTGGTCTTGTCCCCCACATTGCGGCCGGCTTCCGCGTACTTGGCCCGGACCCGGTCGATGTACTTCTTCGCCGTGTGCGACGAGATCTCCATGCGGCGAGCAACGCTGGTCAGTTTCAGTCCCGATGCATAGAGGGTCAGCGCCAGGCGTTCCCTTTCGCTCAGTTCCGGGCGTTCGGGACTGGTGTCGCTGGACAACACGGCAGCCAGGGCCGGGGTCGTCCAGTACCCGCCCCCCAGAACCTCCGTTATGGCCTGTCGAAGAGCGCCCGCCGTTCCGTCACGCTTCGGCACATACCCGGCCACCCCCAGCGCCATCATCTGTCTCACCGTTGACGGACTTGCGACGGCACTCACGATCAGCACGCGTGATCCCCGATTGAGTATGTCGGCCACCTGTTGGGGGCTCACCTCATCTCCGTGCAGGTCCATGTCCAACAGGACGAGGTCGGCGGCCGGTTCCATGGCGGCGAGTTCGGCCAACGAATCAGTCTCGGTGACAACCGAGACGCCCGGCATGGATCGCGCCGCGGCCACCAAGCCGTCCCGCACGAGCACATGATCGTCCACCACGGCGATCCGACAGCAACGGTCCCCCGAGTCGCATGCCTCCGGTGTTTCGGATTCCAACGATGTTCCCCGTTCGCTCGTCCGGTCACGCGGTCGAGTTACGGCACCGCGGCCCTTGGGTGCGATCTTCGTCCAGCACTGTACGCCGAGAACCCGGCCAATACCTGTCTGCTGGCATCTCCCGGTTGCCGGGCCGGGCATCGCGGATCGGTTTGTCACGTTATGTCGGGATTTGAGCTTCGTCCACCCGCGGAAACGCCCCGGTCTTGTCCCCCAAAGTGGTGACTTGCGCGAATGATCGATCGCCCTGACCATTGCAGCTGGACGACCAATCCGACCTGCTGGCCGCAGCACCCGAGGAAGGGCTGCGAAGCAGGCGGAACGAAACCGCGACCGAGGCACGGGGCCCGGCCGCGCACCTTGAGCAAGCTGAGGAGGCACTTCGTGTCGAGCATGGCGAATACTCAGTTCACCGCCGCCGGAAAACGGGTAGTGGCGCTGATCTGCGCGATGGCGATGGCCATGGCCGGGATCGTGGCGATGATCGGGCTGCAGGCGTCACCTGCCCGAGGTGAACCTGTCGCCCCTCCTGAGCCTGTTTCCGCGACCGGAAGCCTGACCGGCGTGGTCGTTGGCGCCGATGGTCCGATTGACGAAGATTCTCTGATCGAAGTGAAGGCGTTCACCTCCGATGGTGATTTCGGCAGCGGCTACGTACGCAATATCGGGGCGAAGGCGGGCACTTTTAGCATTGAGGGTCCCGCCGGCGTCTCGGTGACGCGAGTGACGTTCCAGGACGACAACATGTACTACCTGGGGCACGAAGCAACGCTGGCCCAACCTCTGTCGATCAAGGCCGGCGAGGATACCAACCTCGAGAAAACTACGCTTCAGCCCGCGGGCTGGCTGATCGGTGAAGTACACGGCCCTGATGGGGCCGCCATCAACGATGACGCGCGGATCTCGATAGCGGCCTATGACGGCGACGGCAGCCGGGTTGCCAGCGGAATGGTCGAGACATTCGGCGAGTTCGACAACCATTACGTGATCAGAGGAATCCCCTCCCCTACGACAATCAGTCGGTTGGTGTTCTACGTCGATTCCGGCCCCTACCGCGGCATCACCGTCGACCTCGAACCCCAACCAGAAGTAGTCGGTGGGAGCCACGTAACCGGCCCAGCCGTGATATTCGAACCCGCTGGTTGGCTGGTCGGCAAGGTCACCGGACCCGACGGGGCCGACCTCGACCCGAACTCCTCGATACGCGTCAATGCGTACAACGACGACGACGAAGACGACGAATGGGTCGGCCGCGGGCACGTCGAGACCGAAGGCGACCAGAAGGGCACCTTCCGCATCGGCGGCCTGCCCGACGACACCAAGATCACCCGGCTGCAGGTCTCCGACAGCAACGGCCGCTACAAGGAAGCCACGGTCGAGGTGGCCCTGACAGTTTCCGCCGGCGAGGGAGTTGCGGTGGAGAAGACCATCGAACTGGCCAAAGCCGGAGGACTCTCCGGCAAAGTCACCGGACCCGACGGCGCCGAACTCGACCCGAACTCCGACATCGAAATCTACGCGTACAAC
>JAUYKX010000138.1 GCA_030699055.1 Candidatus Nanopelagicales bacterium | reverse complement strand
GCTCAAGCATCGTGCGGCACCAGTCGACGGTCTCTCGTTCCAGGTCGGCCAGCGGAACCACGGAATTGACCAGCCCCCAGTCGTAGGCCTGTTCGGCGCCGTACTGCCGACACATGAACCACACTTCGCGCGAGCGCTTTTGTCCGATCTGCCGGGCCAACAGACCCGTTCCGTAACCACCGTCGAACGAGCCCACCTTCGGTCCGGTCTGACCGAACCGGGCGTTGTCGGCTGCGATGGTCAGGTCGCAAACGATGTGGAGCACATGCCCGCCGCCTACGGCGTAACCGGCGACCATGGCGACTACGGGTTTGGGCAGCCGCCTGATTTGCACCTGTAGATCAAGCACATTCAGTCGGCCGATTCCCCGGCGGGCCACTTCGTCGTCCCCGAGGTAACCGTCATCGCCCCGGACTGCCTGGTCGCCGCCCGAGCAGAATGCCCAGTCGCCCTGGCCGGTCAGGATGATCACACCCACCTGGTCATCGTCCCGCGCCATGGCGAACACGCGCTCAAGTTCGAACAGCGTCTGGGGACGGAAGGCGTTACGCCGAGCCGGCCGGTTAATCGTGATCTTCGCGATTCCGACCGGCTCAGTGGACACCTCGTAGCGGATGTCACCGAAGTCGCCAGCCGGGTGCCAGGTAGCCCCCGGCAGGACGGACGAATGAGACGGATCGGAGAACGCCGGACTGTCCGGTCCAACGACTGGCGGCAATTGGTATCGCGTACGAGTGTCCATCAGGGTCTCCAGCCTCGGTGCTCACTGAACCGCAGGTCAGGCGGTGGCGTTCAATAGGCTAGTGCGGATGAAATCGCGCCCCCTCATGCGGCTGGACGTCGCCCCCGGGTCGGCCGGCGCTCTGGCCGTGGCCGATGCTTTGGTCGACGCCCTGGCGGGCACGGGACCGGCCATCGCCCCGATACCCGTCGCCCCCCGGGCTCACGCCGAGCGAATAGTCCGGGCCGTCCGTCCCGATGATTCATCCGCACCCCTGGAATCCGACGCGGTCGCTCTGTGCGTGGCAACCGCGGGCTCGGTTGGGCAACCTCGGGGCGTCCTGCTGACCAGCGAGCAACTCATCGCATCGGCGCAGATGAGCGATCACAGCCTCGGAGACCCTGCGCGCTGGCTGCTGGCGCTTCCGGTCGACCACATCGCCGGAATTCAGGTTCTGGTCCGCTCCCACCTGTCGGGCTTACCCCCGGTGATCATGGAATCTCTTGGTGGGGGTGGTCGATTCACTCCGGAGGAGTTCGCCAACGCCGCCCGAGCGGCCCGAGCGATGTGTGACGCCGACGGCGCCCAACTTCGTACAGCACTGGTTCCCACCCAGTTGATCCGGGTGCTGGATGCCGGACGGGACGGAGTGAACGCTCTCGGCGCTTTCGACGCGGTGCTGGTCGGCGGAGCAACCACTCCTTCGTCCGTGATCGAGCGCGCCCACTCCCGCGGAATCAAACTGATCACCACCTACGGGATGACGGAATCTGCCGGCGGCTGCGTATACGACGGGCACCCGCTGCCCGGGGTCTCGGTCACCATCGGTGATGCCGATTCCCACGGGCTCGGCCGTATCGAGCTGAAGGGGCCGAATATCGCCCTCGGCTATCGCCTACGGCCCGCCGACACGGCCGAGTCATTCGTCGATGGGAAATTCCTCACCAACGATGTCGGGCGTCTAAAAGCTGGGCTACTGCACGTTCGAGGTCGGCGCGATGACGTCGTCCAGGTGGGAGGCATGAACGTCTCGCTGCCTGCGATCGACGATTGCCTCAGCCGCCAACCCGGTGTAAGCCAGGCCGCCAGCGTGGCTCAACCCGATGATCAATGGGGATCGAGGATCACCTCGTTCGTCGTCCTCCGCCAGCCAGTCTCCGAAGAGGACGCGGGAGATCTGGAACGGCTTCGGCGCAAACTGACCCAATCTGTCGCCAAACAGCTCGGGACCGAAGCCCGGCCAAGATCTGTCGTACTTGTCCCATCTCTGCCGACATTGCCCAGCGGAAAAATCGACCGTTCCGCGCTTTCTTTGCTGGCGGCCCAACCGACGACTAACCGACCCCAGGTCTGACGCGAAGCATGGCCACCGCCAGGCAATGGATCGCCGGTGCTCGACCACGGACGCTTTCCGCCGCGGTCTCCCCGATCGCCGTCGGCGGAGGCGTCGCTTATTGGGAGGGCACCCACCTCGGATCCTTGGAGTTCGCGACCCGGATCGGCCTGGCCCTCGTGGTCGCCGTGGCGATGGAGATCGGCGTCAATTTCGCCAACGACTACTCCGATGGCATCCGGGGCACCGACGATGTCCGGTCCGGCCCGGTCCGCCTGGTCGGCCAGAATCTGGCGCTACCGGGGGCGGTCAAGAGGGCCGCCTGGTCGGCGTTCGTCGTGGCTTGCGCCGCCGGGATCGCCCTGACGTTGATCACACAGGCTTGGTGGTTGATCGCCATCGGGGCCGCCGGAGTGGCCGCCGGTTGGCTTTACACGGGAGGACCTCGTCCGTACGGCTATGCGGGCCTGGGCGAGTTGATCGTATTTGTGTTCTTCGGAGTGGCAGCCGTAACCGCCACGACCTACGTGTGTATCGACCGTTGGTCCATGCTGGCCCTGATTCTTTCGCTGCCCGTAGGCCTGTTGGCCTGCGCGCTGCTCGTGGTCAACAACTTGCGGGACATCGAGACGGATCGACCCGCCGGAAAAGTGACCTTGGCGGTGCGACTGGGCGACCGCCGAACCCGACGGATGTGGGAATCGCTCATCGTGGCCGCATTCGCGATCATCGCGGTGGTTGGGGTTGTTGGACTCATCCGACCTGATTTGGCGCCATACGCGGTGTTGCCGGCCCTGCTGAGCGCACCCCTGGCCGTGGGACCGCTGCTCTCGGTTCAACGGGGAGCATCCGGTCGGGATCTGGTTCAGGTACTCGGAGCGACCGGGCGCCTGCAACTCGTGTTCGGGTTGCTCCTCGCGGCAGGGCTGACTGCCTCCGGTCTGCTGAACGCGAGTCCGGCGGGTCTTGGCGGCTGAGTCCGTGGGCCGTAACCTGGGGGCGTGCTGCGAGTCCTCGTCTTCCTGGTGCCGATCGCCATCACGATCTATGGGCTGATCGACGCCCTGATGGCACCAAGCCCGGGGATTCGACTGTTGCCCAAGGCCCTTTGGGTATTCGTCATCATCGTCCTGCCGTTAGTCGGCGCCGTTCTGTGGTTCATCCTGGGTCGACCACTTGGGGCTTCGACGGGACGTGGTTCGCACCGGTCGATCGGCCCCGATGACGATCCGGGGTTTCTTGCCTCCCTGAGAGACCGCAAGCCCCGTTAGACCATCAGCGCTTCTGGCAGGACTGCTGGCCCGGTTCACCACGTGACTACGCGATGCGCGCTGCGATGCACGAGACCCCCAATTACGCCCCGACCCCGCCATGCGACTCGGCCACCAGATCCCCGGCCGGTTCGGTGTAGGACACGGCGATCAATACACCTCTCTCGAAGACCAGCGAGGTGACCGAGGCCAACGAACACTGCCGGTGGCGTGGGTCGTGCCACAGGCGACGATCTTCGAAGGACAAGCGAGTCACCCAGATCGGCAGTTGATGGCTGACCACGGCGATCTCATGACCGAAAGCGGCATTCCTGGCGTCGAGCACGGCGTCGCGCATCCGGGCCGCGACCTGCTGATACGGCTCCCCCCAAGAGGGCCGAAAAGGATTCCAGAGGTGGCGCCAGGCTTTGGGCTGACCCAACACCCCATCGCCCACCGAGACCCGCTGGCCTTCGAAAACGTTGGTCGCTTCCAACAACCGTTGGTCAGTACGCACTGGCAATCCGGTCACCACCGCGATCGGGGACGCGGTTTCGCGCGCTCGATCCAGGGGTGACGACCAAAGTGCGACCAGATCACGGGAAGCCATCCAGTCAGCCACCCGATCGGCCATCTTCAGGCCCAACTCGGACAGGTGATAGTCCGACAGCCGACCGTAAAGGATCTTCGTCGGATTGTGTACCTCTCCATGACGAACCAAATGGACGGTGGTTCGGTCAGTGCTCATGTGCGCATCCTTTCCGCTGGTCATTGCCCGCTCCTCGGCCACTCAACGCCCGCCCGCATCCTGGGCCTTTGCCGCGGCCCTGGCGGCGGCGGGGAGGGCTTCGGCCAACTTGTCCAGGCTGCTCTCGTCGTGGGCGGCTGAAACGAACCACGCCTCGAAGGCCGAGGGCGGCAGCATTACCCCCGCCGCCAACATGGCCTGGAAAAACGCCGCGAAGACGTCGGTGCGCTGCAACCGGGCCTGGTCGTAGTCGATCACTCCATCGGCCCGGAAGAAGACACTGAAGAGACTCCCCGCGCGCTGGAGTACGTGGCTTACCCCCTGGGCGGTCAGGGCACCCGAGACCAGTTCACCGACGCTGCGCGAGATGCGGTCGATACCCGTGTACACGGCGTTGTCACACCCGTGAAGAGTCGCCAGGCCACAGGCCGCGGCAACAGGATTCCCCGAAAGAGTCCCGGCCTGGTAAACGGGCCCGGTCGGGGCCAACCGGTCCATCACGTCCGCCCGCCCCCCGAAAGCGGCCAGCGGCAGACCGCCTCCGATCACCTTGCCGAATGCGTACAGGTCGGGCGCCCAACCCTCACGCAGGCCCTCCAGCCCCCACCAGCCGGCCCGCGAGACTCGGAACCCGGTCATTACTTCGTCGAGGATGAACAGAGCACCGTGCTCACGGCACAGGCTTGCCAGGTGCGCGTTGAATCCCGGAAGAGGGGGGACAACCCCCATGTTCGCCGCCGCGGCCTCCGTAATGACACCGGCAATCTGGTCACCTTGGTTCGCGAAAACCGCGGCGACGACTTCCCGGTTGTTGTACGGCAGGACGATGGTGTCGGAGGCCGCGCCGGCAGTCACCCCGTCCGAACCGGGCAAGCCGAACGTGGCCGCCCCTGAACCCGCGGCTACCAGCAGGTTGTCGGCGTGGCCGTGGTAACAACCGGCAAACTTCACAATCTTGGACCTGCCGGTGAAACCGCGGGCCAGTCGGATCGCCGACATGGTCGCCTCGGTGCCCGAGTTGACCAGCCGCAACCTTTCCACCGCGGGCACTCGACGAATGATCTCCTCGGCAAGGCCGACCTCATCCGGACAGGGCGCACCAAATGCCATTCCGCGGCCAGCAGCGGCCTGCACCCGCGAAACGACATCCGGGTTGGCATGCCCCAGGATGGCCGGCCCCCAAGCACCGACGAAGTCGAGGTATTCGATGCCATCCGCGTCAGTGACCTGCGCCCCGCGCCCGGAAATGATGAACCGCGGCGAACCACCCACCGCCGCCCAGGCGCGCACCGGGCTGTTGACCCCTCCTGGAGTGACCCGCCGGGCTCTCTCGAACAGCGCGGCGGATACCACCGGCGCCGGGTTATGTGAATCAGCCATCGTTCAAGCCTCCGGTCTTTCCAAGACGTCGCAGCGACCGAGCGAAGTGCGCAGCCCAGTAGGACAAGATGATTGACGCGCCTGCCCGTTTGATAGCCACGAACGATTCGGCGAACGCCGCCTCGCGGTCGATCCAACCTCGATCGGCCGCCGCCTGGATCATCGCGTATTCGCCCGACACCTGGTAGGCGGCAACCGGCACCGGGGACATCGCCGAAATATCGCTCAGCAAATCCAGGCCCCAACTCGCGGGTTTGACCATG
>JAUYKX010000137.1 GCA_030699055.1 Candidatus Nanopelagicales bacterium | reverse complement strand
GGCCGGCGATGGCACCACCAGCCCCGGACCCGAATCACGATTGCCCCGAAGGAACTGGCGCACGGCCTTGCGTTCCACGTCCTCCGAAAGGGGCATGGCCGCCATGGCGGGGAACATTTCGGCCGGCTCCCGTCCGGCCAGGCGGGCGATCACCGGCCTGGCGAACACCATGAACGACACCGTCGCACTCACCGGATTGCCGGGCAGATTGAGCACGATGGCCTTGTCCAGGCGCCCGAACCCCTGCGGCTTTCCCGGTTGCATGGCAACCTGCCGGAACTCGAACCCCTCACGCTCACCCAGCACACTCTTGACCACCTCGTAGCTACCCATGCTCACCCCTCCCGAGGTGATGATCAGGTCAGCGGCGACCGCCGCGGCGGTGATTGTGGCGGTGAACCGTTCCGGGTCGTCGGTCTGGCAGGCCATCGTTGTGGATTCGAGCCCGACTGCGGCGGCCAGCGCGGCCAACATCGGACCGTTGCTTTCAAAGATCTAGCCTGGCGTGCGACTGGAACCGGGAGGCTGAAGCTCCGCTCCGGTCGAGATGACGACCACCCGGGGCCTCGGGATGACCTGGAGACGGGCCTGCCCGGCGGCGGCCGCCAAACCGAGTCGGGCCGGGTTGAGCAATTCGCCCCGGGTCAATAGAACGTCGCCTGTGCGTACGTCGTCCCCGGCCGGCCTCACGCAACTGCCCGGTTCGGCTGACTTGTCGATCCGCACTCGCACGGTGCCGGCGTCCGTTTGCTCGACCGGGACCACACAGTCGGCGCCCGCCGGCATGGCCGCGCCGGTCATGATCCGGGCGGCCGAGCCGGGAGCCAAATCCCCTTGGAGCACGTCGCCCGCCGCCAAGTCGGCCACCACGGGCAACGTGACGGGGGCTCCGGCGATGTCGGCCGATCGCACCGCGTACCCGTCCATGGCCGAGTTGTCGAAGGCGGGCATCGGATCTACCGCATGGAGATCGGCAGCCACGAGTGTTCCCAGACAACTGGGTAAGGGCAATTCGACCGCGGGCAGCGCTTCGACCGCCGACAACAGATCATCCAAATGCCGCTCAACCGTAATCACTTCAACAAGCCTCCCTGCCGGTCCCCTCGAACGTGACAGTCAACCACCAGGGTCACTCGTTCGCCTCAACGGGCGGACTAAGGGCCGAACCTGCTTCTACCCTCGAATCATGGCCAGTCAGCCAGCCAACCAACCGCTGCCGGAACCGGAAAGCCTGGCCGCGCTTTACGACAAGTACGCGTCCCGGCTATTCACCTACGCCACCTCGTTGATGGGCGACGAACACGCAGCTGCCGATGTCACCCACGACACGATTCTGATCGCTGCGGATCGAATCGGCCAGTTGCGCGACCCGTCCCGCCTACGGCCGTGGCTCTACGCGATCTGCCGTAACGCCTGTCTGCGAGAGCTGCGGCAGGCGAAACGGACGGTGTCCATCGACGAATCGACCGAAGCTGTCGGGCGGGCGGCAGCGACCAGCGTCGATTTCGACAGCGAACTCGACGCGTCCACGGCGGCGGAGTTGGTTGCCGGCGCGATGGCCGGAATGAGCGATGGGGACCGGGAGGTGCTGGAACTGGCTCTGCGGCACAACCTCGACTACGCCGAGGTGAGCGCCGTGATGGGCGTTGGGGCGAACAACGCGAGAGCGCGGGTGGGCCGGTGCCGGGCTTCGCTGGCCGCTTCAGTCGGTTCCCTGTTGCTCTTTCGCGGACGGCCCGGCCGATGCGCCGCACTCGATCGCCTGGTTGACGGCCAGCAATTCACCCCGTTGGTGCGCAAGCGGATCTCCCGCCACGCACAGGCCTGCTCGGCGTGCTCGGGATCGCGCAACCGGGCGGTACAGGCGATTGCCACCGCCTCCCTACCGCTGTTGGTGCTCCCGGCCCTGCTGCGATCGCGGATCCTGGCCGATGGCGATTCCTCGCTGGTGTCCTCGGCTACCTGGCTGGAAAACGCCCCCCGCTTCGACTCGGCCGGCTGGCCGAACACTGCGGGGAACGCGTCGTCCACCACCAGAGCTATCGCGTTCGGAGCGGCGGGGGTCGCACTGGTGATGGCCGGGCTCGGGATCTCGATCGCTCAGGCGCCAGAACGCTCCGATACGGAGATCGGAACCAAACACGACGAAACATCCTCCGCGAGCGACACCGGCCCGGAATTGCCGCTGCAGGGGGCCGTCATCCCGCCGCCTTCGTCCTCCTCGGCCAAGCCGAAGCCGTCAAGGAGCAACTCACCGAGCCAATCGGCCACGGCTCAGCCGACGCCGTCATCGTCGGCCTCAACCTGGACCCCGTACCGGACAACCCCAACCCCGACGCGGAACAAGAAGCCCTCTGGCAAGCCGACCGGTTCATCCAGTCCGACCACGGCTCCCAGCACTTCGGCCACGCCCAGCACCTCGGCCGCGCCCAGCACCTCGGCTCCTGCTCCGCCGCCACCACCACCGGTGGACCCGAGTTGTCTTCCCTGGAGTTCCGATAATCCGGGCGGCTACACCACGCCCGCGCCACCTGCGGGCTGCTGATCTTCGTGTCGGCGCTCACCGGGGCTGTTCGCGCCCGGGGCGCCGGATCGGACAGACTTGGTTGACCATGGACTCACTAGCTGCACTGATCCTGGCGGGCGGCACGTCCCGTCGGCTGGCAGGCGTGGACAAATGCGCGGTACGGGTGGGTGATCTGCCGATCATCGACCGGGTGATCGCGGCGGTAATGCCGTGGGTGGACCACTCGCCGGATCGGGTCGTCGTCGTCGGTCCTGACCGACCCACCCGCGAGCGGACATCGCGCGCCAGAGAAGATCCGCCCGGTTCCGGGCCGCTGGCCGGAATCGCCGCCGGCCTGGCGGCTGCGGATCGGATAGCCGGCGCGGGTGACCCCAGGGTCAATCCGGAATCAGCGTCGAGTCGGATTCTGTTGCTGGCCGGGGACATCCCGTTTCCCGGCCCCGGCCTTGAGGTTTTGTTGGGTGGCGGCGCTGCGGCCGACGCCGAGGCGGTCCTCGGCTGTGACGATCGCGGGCGCGACCAGTTCCTGTTCGCCATTTGGCGCACCGATTCCCTGCGGACGGCACTGGCCCGGAGGCAGGGGTCTGACCCCTTGCGGCTCCTGTATGACGGCCCGCTGATCGAGCGCCGGGAATTACCGGCAGTATCGACCATCGACTGCGACACCGCTGAAGACTTGGCGCGGGCCCGGACCCTGGCCGATACCGGCTGGTCTTGACAGCCGACGCCTTGGACGAAGGCGCCGGGGGCATCGGCGGCACCGGCGGCCAACGGATCAGTCTTCGGCGATCGGCTCCCACTCCGTCAGGCATCGGGCGACGGCCGCCCGAGCATCGTCAAGCGCCATACCTCGGGCCACGGCCACGCCGACCAGATAGGTCGTCAAGGGGGCGGCCGGCCTGGTCACCTGATGGGCCACATCGCGGGTGAGGAGCAACAGTTCTTCAACCTCGATCTCGTCATCGACGCCCAACTCGCGTGCCGCCCGGTCCACCCATGCCTTCGTTTGCTCCATTGCGCTCATTCGTCCATTCAACCGCAGACCGGGTGGCCGTTGCCGGGTCGGTGCCGGCGCTTACGATCCAGGGGTGCGAATGGTGAATGTGGGCGAGAAACCGATCACCCGCCGTGAAGCGTCGGCCAAAGCGATCGTGGCGACGATCCCGGAAGTGGTGTCCGCGATCAGATCCGGTCAGATCGAGAAGGGCGACGTCATCGCGGCCGGCCGTCTGGCCGGAATCATGGCCGTCAAGCGGACCCCGGACTTGTTGCCCCTGTGCCACCCGATCGGGGTGACCAATGCCGATGTCTTCATCGAATGCGGGGAGGACACCTTGGAGATCACAAGCTGTGTCGGCATTTCCGACCGAACCGGGGTCGAGATGGAGGCCCTGACCGCCGTCGCGGTCGCGGGACTGGCCGTCATAGACATGATCAAATCCCGGGATGCGGCGGCCCAAATCCAATCGATCCGCCTGATGGAAAAGAGCGGCGGCAAAAGCGGCCACTGGGTTCGGGGCGACCGATGAACGCGGAACGGGCCGCGGTACCCCACCGGGCCCTGGTGGTCACGGTTTCGGACCGCTCGGCGGCGGGCGTCCGGCCTGACGGTTCCGGGCCAATCGCGGTCGCCGAGCTGCGCCGGAGGGGTTGGGAAGTCGACGCGGCCATCACCCCGGACGGTGAGCCGGTCGTGGCGGTCTTGCGGGACGCGATCGCAGGTGACTACTCCCTGATTCTGACCACGGGCGGCACGGGCCTGGCTGCCCGCGACCTGACCCCGGAGATGACCGCCCGGGTGATCGATCGCGAGGTACCCGGCATCCCCGAACTGCTGCGGGCCGACGGACTGCGGGTCACGCCGACGGCGATCCTGTCCCGCGGCATTGCCGGGGCGGCAGGCACGACGTTGATCGTGAATCTTCCCGGCTCACCCGGTGCCGTTCGAGACGCGATGCGCGTGCTGTTTCCGGCCATTGATCACGCAGTGGAGCACCTGCACGGCCATACCGAGCACCCTTCGGGCGGCGGACACGGGCACACCCACGGCCACGGCCACGGTCACGGGCACGGCCACGCTGCCGCGGCGGGCGCCGACCCCAACTCCGCCTGGGCCTGCCCACCGGCCGTGCTCAAAGCCGAGGTGTCGGCCGAACCCGTGAGTGTCTCCGACTTGGAGGCGTTGGTCGCCGACCCGGCCTGCGGCGCCGTCGTCACGTTTGCCGGCGTCATTCGCAATCACGACCATGGCTCACCGGTGACAACCGTCGAATACAGCGCCCACCCAGGTGCCGGCGAGATCATCGAACAGGTGGCGGCCCGGGTCGCCGAATCGGTGGGTGTTGGCCGATATGCCGTCGTTCACCGGGCGGGCAGCGAGCTGGCGATC
>JAUYKX010000119.1 GCA_030699055.1 Candidatus Nanopelagicales bacterium | reverse complement strand
CATGGTGCTCGCGCAGATCCGGGGGAACCGACGGGCTCGCTGGTTGCCGGTGCTGATGTTCGACTACGCAGCCAGTGAGGCTGATGTCGCCTTGAGCTATGCCCAGGGAGCCAATGCGTTCGCCACCAAGCCGGAGACGCTGGCTGGTTACGTCCGATTCGTCGAAGCCATCGAGCAGTTCTGGTGGGGTGTGGCCCGGCTTCCCCCTGATCCTGCGGGGCTACCCAAACTTTGATCGACCGGGTGACGAATGGGGGTGTCCCTCGGGTTTGAATGTGACCTTCGCCAGGTTCGACCGGGACCAATGGGTGCCGACCGGTCGCAACGGGAGAGGACTCGGGGGGAAGGAACTTCGGGAACTTGTCCGCTACCGGGCTTTGAAGCGGATGCATAGCGTGAAGCCGGACCTGGGAGCCGGCCATGAACGCACAATTCGCACCCCGAATCGCGGAGGCCGCCGCGTACCTGGGACTGGGGGTCGCGATGGTGTTCGTCCAGGCGATGGCTCCGCCGGCCCTGCACGAGCTGCTCACCTCGGTGGTGGCTGATTCGGCCGACACCGCGCACTGCGATACTTCCGAAGGACACCTCTCATGGTCGATTGCGAGCGTGGACGGGGGCGTCGGTGGCGATCGGACCGGCATTCAAACTGCATCGAGCACCCGGCCGGGATTCACGATCAACGGGCTGGGCTCGCAATGTGTGGGGAAACGCCTCAGCGTGACCCTTCGTGATCGCCAAGGCACAGCGATAGACACCGTTTATGCCCAGGTATCAGCCAAATCCCATGGCACGGGACACCGGGCGGTATTCGAACATCGGGCTCTCGGTAAGCAGTCGGCCGACATCCATGCCGTTCAGGTTGCCGTTGTCGAGTAAGAGCCATCAAACCCGCGTTTCAGCCTTTCTTGGCCTTGTCCTTCCGGAACACCCGGCCCAGGGCCAGCAGCGGGTCGTACTTCTCGTCGATGACTCGTTCCTTGAGTGGAATGAGCGCATTGTCCGTGATCTTGATGTGTTCAGGGCAGACCTCGGTACAGCATTTGGTGATGTTGCAATAGCCGAGGCCGTGTTCATCCTGCGCGGCCTTCTTGCGATCCAGTGTGTCGAGCGGGTGCATGTCCAACTCGGCGATACGCATGAGAAATCGGGGTCCGGAGAACTTCGGTTTGTTCTCCTCGTGGTCGCGCAGCACGTGGCAGGTGTTCTGGCACAGGAAACACTCGATGCACTTGCGGAACTCCTGGCTGCGTTCCACATCGATCTGCTGCATGCGGTAATCGCCAGGTTCCAGACCGGGAGGCGGCGTGAACGACGGCACCTTTCGGGCCTTCTCGTAGTTGAAGGACACGTCGGTGACCAGATCCTTGATGATCGGAAACGTTCGCAGGGGAGTGACTGTGATCGTTTCGGTGTCGAGGAAGGTGCTCATGCGAGTCATGCACAGCAGGCGAGGTTTTCCGTTGACCTCGGCGCTGCAGGATCCGCACTTGCCCGCCTTGCAGTTCCAGCGCACCGCCAGGTCCGGCTGTTGGGTGGCCTGGATGCGATGGATGATGTCGAGAACCACCTCGCCCTCGTTCACCGGCACGGTGTAGTCGGCGAACTCGCCCTCCTCGTCGTCGCCCCGCCAAACCCGGAAGGTCGCGTCATAGGTCATTGCTGGTTCTCCTCCGGCAGGTGGCTCAACTCTTCGGCAGTGAGGTACTTGGTCAGCTCAACCCGATCGAACAGGGCCAGCAGGCGGTCGGGGATCTGAGGCAGAGGCTGACGGCGAATGCTAATGCCGCCGTCAGCGGCCAGCGAACAGATCAGGTTGACCCGGCGCCACTTCGGGTCCATCTTCGGGAAGTCGTCCCGGGTGTGCCCCCCGCGGGACTCCTGGCGTTCCAACGCCGCCCGGGCGATGCTCTCCGATACCAAAAGCATGTTTTTGAGATCGAGGGCTACATGCCAACCAGGGTTGTAGCGGCGTCCTCCGGTCACTGAGATTCGCTTGGCGCGTTGCTTGAGTTCCGCGATTCGCTCGAGCGCTCGACGCAGCTCATCGGCGTTACGAATGATGCCAACCAGGTCGTTCATGGTCTGCTGCAGATCCTGGTGCAACTCGTAGGGGTTCTCCCCGGCGTCAGTCTCAAGTGGCACCAGATCGGCCTGCTGGGCGCGAGCGATATCGGCCTCGGCGACACGAGGTCGAGAGCCCTCGGCATCCAACTCGGTCACGTAGTGGGCGGCACCCAGCCCCGCCCGTCGACCGAACACGACCAAGTCGGACAGCGAGTTGCCCCCCAGACGGTTCGAACCGTGCATGCCACCGGCTGCTTCCCCGGCGGAGAACAGGCCGGGCACCGCCGGGGTGGCCCCGTTATCGGGATCGACTTCGATGCCGCCCATCACGTAATGGCAGGTCGGCCCGACCTCCATGGCCTCTTTCGTGATGTCGACGCCCGCCAGTTCCATGAACTGGTGGTACATCGACGGCAGCTTCTTGCGGATGACCTCGGCCGAAAGCCTGGAGGCCACGTCGAGGAAGACCCCGCCGTGAGGGGAGCCCCGGCCTGCTTTGACTTCGGAGTTGATGGCCCGGGCGACTTCGTCACGGGGCAACAACTCCGGTGGCCGACGGTTGTTCTCCGGATCGGTGTACCACCGATCCCCCTCTTCCTCAGTCGTGGCGTACTGCGCCTTGAACACGTCGGGGATGTAGTCGAACATGAACCGACGGCCTTCGGAGTTCTTCAGCACCCCGCCGTCGCCCCGCACCGATTCGGTGACCAGGATCCCCTTCACACTCAGCGGCCAGACCATGCCCGTGGGATGGAACTGGACAAACTCCATGTTCAGCAGGGTCGCGCCCGCCCGAAGGGCCAGGCCGAGGCCGTCGCCAGTGCCCTCCCACGAGTTGCTGGTCACCTTGAAGGACTTGCCGATACCCCCGGTGGAGATCACCACGGCTGGCGCCTCGAACAGCACGAATGAACCGGACTCGCGCCAGTAGCCGAATGCGCCGGCGATGCGGCGGTCGTCCTCGGGTCCGTCGAGCAGCAACTGGGTGATGGTGCACTCGGGGAACACCTTGATCATGGCTTCGTAGTCGCCCAGGTCGCGCGCGTCAGCCTGCTGAAGGGCGACGACTTCCTGCTGAAGCGTGCGGATCATCTCGAGACCCGTCCGGTCACCGACGTGGGCCAGCCGGGGGTACTCGTGTCCGCCGAAGTTCCGCTGACTGATCTTTCCGTCCGGGGTGCGGTCGAACAGCGCACCCCAGCTTTCCAACTCCCAGGCGCGCGCCGGGGACTCCTGGGCGTGCAGTTCGGCCATGCGCCAGTTGTTCATGAACTTGCCGCCACGCATCGTGTCGCGGAAGTGGACCTGCCAGTTGTCGTGGCTGTTGACGTTGCCCATGGCCGCGGCCATTCCGCCCTCGGCCATCACCGTGTGCGCTTTGCCGAACAGCGACTTGCAGATGATCGCCGTCCGCTTTCCCTGGCTGCGGGCTTCGATGGCCGCCCGCAGCCCGGCGCCGCCGGCCCCGATCACGACGACGTCGTACTGGTGGCGCTCGATGTCCTGTTGGGTTTCAGTCATTTGGTCAAGACCCTCCTGGGGGCTGGGTGGCGCGATCGGCTCAGAAGAATCGGATGTCGGTGAACCAGTCCGCTGCCAAGCAGCGGACGTAGAAGTCGGCGAACGCCACCCCGAAAAGCGAGAGCCAGGCGAACATGGAGTGGCTGGAATTGAGTCGGGAAACCAGGGTCCACAGGCGATAACGGACCGGGTGCCGGGAGAAGTGTTTGAGTCGTCCGCCGACGATGTGTTTGCACGCGTGGCAGGACAGGGAGTAGAACCACAACAGCGTCGCGCTGATCAACAGGACCAGGGTTCCCAGTCCCATGTGTCCCCACTGGCCCTCGGGATTTCGGAACGCGATGATCACGTCAAAAGTCAGGATGCAGTTGAAGATCAGACCGGCGATGAAGAACCAACGGTGGGAGTTCTGCAGGATCAGGGGGAACCTGGTCTCGCCGGTGTACTTCTTGTGTGGTTCGGCCACGGCGCACCCGGGGGGCGAGCCCCAGAAAGACCGGTAGTAGGCCTTCCGGTAGTAGTAGCAGGTCATCCGGAAGCCGAGCGGGAACACGAGGATCAGCAGGGCGGGCGACAACACGTACCAGGAGCCAATCGGAGTGCCCAGATCCGTTGAGCCCGGAACGCAACTGGTGGCCAGGCAGGGCGAGTACAGGGGAGACAGGTACGGGGATGCGTAGTAGTAGGCACCCTCGAACGCGCGCCACGTCGCATAGACGACGAAGCTGAGCAGCACGATGACGGTGACCGTGGGCAGTAACCACCACCGATCACTGCGCAGGGTCTTCTGCGGAATGCGAGCCCGCCCCGGCGACAACACTCCATGTCCGGTGGCGGCTTCTGGCTTGGCGGTTGCGCTCACTGGCGATCAATCATCCCTTCACGCGCTTCCATTTTCCGACCGGGCATCCGGTCGGTCCTGTGCTGGGCTGCGGCGAAATCGAGCGCCAGTCGGCAGAAGCAGGCGGACGACCGAGCCGCGGCGGACATGCTAACCGGGCACTGGAGTGGCCCAACCGCAGGCGGGGCCGGATGTGATGAATCCCGCGTTGGTTCCGTTCACGCGCTGGCCCCTTGCCCGTGTTGCCGCACTGGTCTCGGCCCCGGAACGGTCTCAGGTCGGCACCCGGACCCCGGCGGCAGTCAGTTCGTCGATGACCTGGTCGTAGTGCTCGTTGAGTTGCCTGATTTCAGCCGGGCTCAGGCACCGCTCCCACAGGTCGGGCCGAGAACGCTCCAGCGCGACATTTTCCTCGAACCATTGCCTGGTGGCCGGATCGTCCTCAAGTTCCGCAAAGGACAGGATCCGGCGGTACGTGTCCAACCGGGCGCGAACGACCAGATCCTCCAGTTGCACAGTCATGACCGTGTTCGTCGGCGCCCGGTCAATTGCCTGAGCGGCGGCCAGCATGGAGGTCTGCCAGACGTCCAGGGCATCGATGACCCGATCGGGCGCCCATGTCCGGCGGGTCATCGAGTAGGCGACGCGCCTGCCGTCGCGAATCACGTTGATGATGCGGGCCTGTGGGTACAAATCCAAGATTTCGTCGGCCCTGGAAGCATTCGGCGGGGTCGTGTCCACCCAGCGTCGCCTTCCCTCAGTCCGGGCCATCGGGTCCACGATGGTCTGCATTAGCCGTCGCGCGGCCCGCTGGCGGTCGGATCGAAAGGCAGCGGCAAAGTCGCGGGCAGCCCGGGTGCCGATGGTAGGTGTGAGGTTCGGGTTAGCTTCGGCGATTCGGGGGAACCAGCGCCTTTCGAACAGCGCCGCGAACAGGTCGGCCGGGGCGGTTGGGTCCCGGGGCTCGGTTCGGCGGATACGAGCCATGCGGCGGCTGGCCGCCGCGCCGGCCCGGGCGAGAATCAACGGTGGGTGATGTCGCTGACTGGCGATGGCGTCCAGCAGGCCATCAGAGTCGGTGATGAACCGGAGTTCGGCCGGTCTGGTCAGAGCAATCTCCGGGTGTTGTCCGAGTAGCCGCCCGACGATAGTCGTTCCGCTTCGCCCGGTGCCGCCGGTGAACACCGGATTCGGTATCGGGGGATTCATCAGGCCGTGCTTCCCGTCTCGATCTCCGACGAGGTGGATTCCGATTCAGCGGATGCGCAGTTCGGACATACGCCGGTCACTTCCAGAACGTGTCGCTCGGCCGTGAAACCGTGCTCGGCCGCCACCGATTGGGTCCAGCGCTCGACTTCCTCGGCGGAGATTTCGACGGTACTTCCGCAACATCGACAAACCAGATGATGGTGATGGCCGGTTGAACAGCGACGGAACTTGCTTTCGCCTTCCTCGGTCACGATGACATCCACGTCGCCGGTATCCACCAGAGCCTGCAGGGTTCGGTAGACAGTGGTCAGGCCGACTGAGTGTCCGCGGGAGCGAATGACGTCGTGCCATTGCTGTGCGCTCTTGAATTCGTCACTTTCGGCCAGGGCCTCGGCTACCGCCAGTCGTTGTCTCGTGGTCCGACTCCCGGCCGATGAGGCAACGGGCTCACCGGTCACAGTCAGCCACGCCCGGTCAGCCGCCAGACGGCGGCAGCGAAGACAATCGCGACCACTGCCACGCGCAACCCTCGGGCGCCCCCGGGTAACACTGGCCAGGAAAGGGCGACCAGCCAGGCCAGAAACGCAGCCAGCACAACCAACAGCAGGCCGGCCAGCGGTGTGGGAATCAGTAGACCGCCGAGCAACAGCACACCCATCAACACCGGAATCAGCCATCGCGGCAGGCGCTTCAGGCGGTTGAGCGGGCCGACGCTGGCGACCTCCAGCTTGCGTCGGGTCGCTGTGGCCGGGGAAGCCGGAACCTGCTGGGGTCGGGGGCCGAGGGGGCGCCGGTTGTTCTGCGCAGCCGAGCGGGGGCGACCGGGTCCGGTCGTGGCTACTCGTTTCGCGGGTCGCGCGGCCCGCGAATTGGCACTTCCGGAGCGATTAGCAGACTTCTTGGCCATCGGGCCATCGTGACCCACGCTCCCGCGTCGTCATCGCAGCGGGTGCGGCGGGTCGCGTCTCGGCCGCGGCGATGAAGCGGAATTCAGGAAACAGGGCCGTGTCCTGACAGGTGGGGACGAACGGGTTCGTCCTCGGCCAACTCGGTTTCGCTCGGAATCTCGGCCTCCACATCGGCTGCGTGAACTGTGTTCAACATGGCCGCCAGCGCCCAACCACCGAAAGAGGCGACGAGAAGTCCGACCGTGATCCAGGCCCAAACCGTTGGCAGACGGGTGAGCCACAAGGTGGCTGCGGCCAGGGCGGCGGTGGCCGGGATGGTCAGAATCCAGGCGATCAACATCTCCCCGACTATCCGCCAGTTGGCCCCTCGCCCTGACCCCACACCGGCTCCGATGACCGATCCCGCTGTGGCGTGGGTGGTCGATATTGGCATTCCGACCGACGTGGCACCGAAGACCGCCATCGTCGCGCCGATGTTGGCGGCGACCCCGGAGTTCGCGTGCAGCGTCGTGATCTTCAAACCCATGGTTTCGATGATCTTCCAGCCGCCCCAGAGCGTACCCATCGCGATGGCGCCGTAGGCCGAGACGGCCACCCACTCCGGCACCTCGACCGTCTTGCCGTCGGAACCGACGGACGTGTAGCCCGCGCCGAGCAGCAGCGCGGCGATCACCCCCATGGTTTTCTGGGCGTCATTGGCGCCGTGCCCGAACGAAAGCGCCGCCGAGGACAACAACTGGGCACCTTTGAACGCCGGGTGATTGTCGTGCAGCCGGAACAGACGCTGGAGCCCCGCCACCAGGTACATCGCCCCGAAGGCGATGACAATGGCCGCGATTGGGGAAGCGGCGATGCCGATGGCGGCCTTGGAGACGCTGTCCAGGGAAATCGCAGCCGTGCCGCCTGCGGCGAGTCCGGCTCCGACCAGTCCGCCGATGATCGCGTGGCTCGATGACGACGGCATGCCGAATCGCCAGGTCACGTAATTCCAGGCGATCGCGGCGAAGAGCGCGGCGAAGATCACCGACTGACCGGCGAACTCGGTTTTGACCGTCTTGGCGACTGTGTTCGCCACTGCGGTTCCGATCACAAAGTACGCCAGAAAGTTGAAAAACGCGGCGAATGCCGGTGCCCAGCGAGCAGGCAGGGCTCGGGTGGCGACAACTGTGGCGACACTGTTGGCCGCGTCGTGAAAGCCGTTGGTGAAGTCGAAGATCAGGGCGATCGCCACCAAGGCAATCACGGACAGGAGCATCAGGTCCACGTGCGGCAGTGCCTTCCGTCGCAGTTTCGGGAGAAAGCCAGAGGCCCGATTTCCCGCCAGGTCGGCGTCGTTCGGGACTCAGTTCCAACCCGGTGGAACACCATGGCCGAATTCGGGTCGACCAGGCGAGGAACAAACAGCATGCGGCAGGTGAACATCTGGTGAACAAGGCTTGGGGTAACGCCGGAGAACGTGGCCCTGGCGTGCGGGGCCGGTGCTGGGCGGCGTCAGGAGCCGTCGTTCGGCAGCAACTCGCCGATGAGGGCGGTGACCCGGCGTTTGATCCCATCGCGGATCGGCCGGACGGCCGCGAGGTCCTGGCCGGCCGGGTCAGCCAGCTTCCAATCCTCGTATCGAGTGCCGGGAAACACCGGGCAGGCATCGCCACAACCCATGGTGATCACCACATCGCTACCGCGGGCGGACTCCGGCGTGAGGATCTTCGGAACTTCCCGGGCGATGTCGACGCCGTCCTCGGCCATCGCGGCAACCGCCACCGGGTTGACCGAATCGGCTGGCGCAGACCCGGCCGAGCGCACCTCGATCCGACCGTCGGAAAGCGCCGACAAGTAGGCCGCCGCCATCTGAGAACGGCCTGCGTTGTGAACGCAGACGAACAGCACGCTGGGACGCCGGTCCTCGTGCGGATGAGAGGTCGGACTTGGGGTCATGAGTGTTCTCCTCGGGCTTCGTGGATCGGGTCGGGCAAATCGAGGGGTTCGGGTCGAGTTCCGCGGCGCGGATGGAAGTACTCGGTCAACAAGGCTCCAATGCCGGCACCTACGAATTGAGCCAATACGAACGGGCCGATCGACGACGGTGCGATCCCGGCAAAAGAGTCACTGAAACCACGACCAAGGGTCACCGCCGGATTGGCGAACGACGTGGAAGCGGTGAAGAAGTAGGCCGCACCGATCCAGGCCGGAACCAGCACCGGACCAAGGTGTCCGTGCCGGGATCGGGTGAGAGCCCCGATGACCCAGAGCAGGCCGGCGGTAGCCACGACTTCGCCGAGCAGTGCGCCGAAACTGACCCGCGAGCGCTCGGCGGCCTGCCAAGCGGGCAGTTCGAACATGATGTTCGCCAAAGCGACGCCGAGCATCGCTCCCACGCACTGCGCCAACACGTAGCACACTGATTCGCCCACCCGGACTTCTTTGCGCACAGCCGCGACCAGGGTGACCGCCGGGTTGAAATGTGCCCCGGAGATGGGTCCCAACGTCCAGATCAACACGCCCAGGGCAGTCGTCGTGGCCAGCGCATTGATCAGCAGTTCAAGGCCGACATCTCCGGTGAGTTGGGTGGCCATGATCCCGGAGCCGACGACAGCAGCGACGAGTAGACCGGCCCCGATCAACTCGGCGGCAATGCGTCGGGGAAGATCAGAGGCGATCACGCGGGGAGAATATCGACTTGGCCTTCGCCGGGTTCACCGGGTTCACCCGGCTTCCCAGCCTTGCGAGCGCCGAGCCCAGGCGGTTCGCGGATCATCTGCCGATAGCCTGGGGCAATTCCCTGAACCCTCCCAGCATCGGAGAACTCGTGGCTGATCGTGTGGACGCAGTCGTCAACCTCTGCAAGCGACGCGGATTCGTCTTTCCCTCATCCGAGATCTATGGCGGAACCCGCTCCGCCTGGGACTACGGGCCGCTCGGTGTGGAGTTGAAGGAGAACATCCGCCGGCATTGGTGGCAGTACATGGTGCGGGGCCGGGAGGATGTAGTCGGTATCGACTCCGCGATCA
>JAUYKX010000116.1 GCA_030699055.1 Candidatus Nanopelagicales bacterium | reverse complement strand
GACCGGACGCCGGTGATCTTCTGTACGGCCCGAGACGAGGAGGTGGATCGGGTTCTCGGTTTGGAGTTGGGTGCCGACGACTACATCACCAAGCCTTTCAGTCCGCGTGAGGTGGTGGCCCGGGTCAAAGCTGTTTTACGTCGCACCGCACCGGATTCGGCCGAGTCTGTCGTCATGAGAATGGGGTCGATCATGGTCGACCAGGATGCCCGCAGGTGCCTGGCCGATGGATGCGAGGTGCCATTGACGCCGACCGAGTTCGACCTCTTGGTTCGACTGATGAGTCAGCCGGGACGGGTGGTGACCAGAGAAGAGCTGCTGAGCGAGGTCTGGGGCTACGCCAGTGTGGTCGGTTCTCGGACCGTTGATGTCCACGTCGCCCAGTTGCGCTCGAAGCTGGGCGGGCACAGCATCATTCGGACCGTCCGGGGAGTGGGTTACGCGGCGGAGCCCCGCGTGACGGGGCCCTAGCGATGCAAATCGACGCTTCAGGTTCGTCTCGTGCTGACGGAAAATCGGTGCCGGGGCAATTGGTTGAAGGCTCCACGCATCGAATTTCCCTCGGGGCGCGAATCATCATGGTGGCGATCGTGTCGGCAATGATCGCGGTACTGGTAACGGCTTTGGTGGCCTACCCGCTGGTTCGGGACGCGGCAGAGCAGGAGGCGCAATTCAACCTCGGTCAACTGGCGGACGCCACGGCAGGAGCCATCGAAGCTCGACCAGATAGATCGACACTGCTCGTCCCTCCTCGGCTACATGCGGTGCTGTTGGCTGAGGAAATCGCCGTGTACATCGTCAGGCCAGGAAGACCGGTGCCGAGTTTTGTCACGCCAGCCGACCTGAGCGCGGTGTTGGCCGGCCACGCGGTGAGCGGGCGGGCGATGTTGGACTCCGGTCCGATCATTTATGCCGCCCGGATGCTGGCGAACGGAAGTGTCGTGGTTCTCAGTCAGCCCTCGGATCCGTTTCGCGGAATCATGGGCCAGGCAGTCAACCGGATGGGACTCGCTCTGGCGGCGGGCGTGGGGATCGCCGCGTTGATCGGCAGTCTGCTCGCCCGGCGGTCGGCCGCACCCCTGCGTGCGGCGTCGGCCGCTGCCGAGCGTTTGAGTCGGGGTGATCGGGACGTTGCGCTGAGTTTGGACGGCCCCCGTGAAATTTACGACGTCAACAGGGCGCTTGCCGGGCTGCAGAGCGAATTGGCGATCAGCGAGGGTCGACTACGCGAGTTCCTGATGTCCGTGTCTCACGAGCTGAGAACACCGCTCACCGGAATTCGGGGTTATGCCGAGGCCCTCGGTGATGGCGTGATCTCCGACCCGGTCGATATCCAGCGATCGGGTCGAGTTGTGGTTGAGGAAGCAGACCGTCTTGACCGGCTCGTATCAGATCTACTTGATTTGGCGCGGATTGATGCGCGCGACTTCGTGATTGTTCCGCAGGAGGCCGACTTCGCGGAAATCGCTAGCCAGGCCGCCGACGTCTGGTCGGATCGGTGTCGCGCGGCAGGTGTCGATTTCGAACTCCGATCGCAACCCGGTCCGGTTCGAGGTTCGACGGATGCGGTTCGGGTCAGGCAGATCATCGACAATCTCGTGGCCAATGCGCTGCGGGTTACCCCGGCCGGTCGGCAGATCGTGCTGGAGCTCCGGACGGTTGGGCAATTCGTCGTGGTCGAGGTTCGAGACTCCGGTCCGGGCCTGACGCCGGATGATTGTGCTGTCGCTTTCCAGCCGGGGGAGTTGTACAACCGGTATCGGGGACTGAGGCAGGTCGGCACAGGTGTGGGTTTGGCCTTGGTCGGTCGGTTGGCTTTCCGCCTCGGTGGGTCGGCCCAGGCTGGCGAGGCGGTGGAGGGCGGGGCTGCGTTCACGGTGACGTTGGCCCGTGATCTTTCGTCTCCAGGTCTTACCCTGGACCGATGACCCCGATCGGGCCACCCTCGGCGCTTCCGGAACCGCCCACTTCGTGGCTGGCTCCGGCTGTGCTGTCTGCGCTGTGCTGCTTCCCTCTCACAGGTGTGGCCGCCCTGTACTTCGCGGCTCAGGTTGATGTCCGATGGTCGCTCGGTGATCGAAGGGGAGCGGTTCTGTCCGCCCGTCGCGCAAGGTCGTGGACGATCATCAGCTTCGTGCTCTGGGTAATAATGTTGGTTGTGATGGTCGGAACGGGCCGGGCTGGTCGACTGCTGAACTCGGGAGTGCTATGACTGCCACCGATACTCGTTTGGTTTCGCTCCCGGCGGCCGGAAGGTGGGCGCGTTTGCGCGGGCCAGTGATCACGGGCGCATGCGTGGTGGCGGCCACGGCTTACGTGGCCACATTTGATCCGAATGTGGGCGGCCACTATCCGGGCTGTCCGTTGAAGATCTTGACCGGTCTTGACTGTCCCGCCTGCGGCGGGCTTCGGGCGACATTTGCTCTCACCCGCGGTGATCTGGGTGCGGCTCTGGACCAGAACATCATGGCCGTGTTCGTGTTGCCGGTGTTGGTGGTTTGGTGGTTGGTCAGTATCAAGCAGCGTTGGTCGGGGCGGCCACGGATTGTGACGCCCGAGCGCGCCGCCCGCCGGAGGGTACTGATCTGGGCGACTGTGGCCATCGCCCTGGTCTTCACCGTGGTGCGCAATCTGCCCATGGTTCCGTACCTGGGTTCGGGAGTCGGCTGACCGCCAGCAGCGGGTATCCACACCGATAGCAGCGGGTCGATACGCTGTACCAATGAGTGCTCTCGCCGGAATCATCGCTGGAGTTCGCGAGGACCTCGAGTTGCGTCAGGCCCGGATCGAACTGAACGAGTTGAGGGAACGGGCTGCGGACATGCCGCCGGCCCGGGACGTTATCGCCGCCTTGCGCGCCGAAGGTGTGTCGGTCATCGCCGAAGTCAAGAGGTCCAGCCCGAGCAAGGGACAGTTGGCTGACATCCCGGATGCGGGCGCGCTGGCCGCCGAATACGAGGCCGGTGGAGCCGCGGTTGTGAGCGTCCTGACCGAGGGTCGACACTTCGGAGGGTCGTTGGATGACCTGGTGTCGGTGCGCGCGGCGGTCAATGTGCCGGTACTGCGCAAAGACTTCATCTTGACGTCGTACCAACTGTTCGAGGCGCGGGTCGCCGGTGCCGACCTGGTATTGCTGATCGTTGCCGCCCTGGATGAACAGGCACTGGTGTCCTTGATCGAAAGGGCGGATTCGATGGGCATGGCGGCCCTGGTCGAAGTCCACGATGAGGTCGAGTTGAATCGGGCGTTGAACGCCGGAGCCCGGATCGTCGGGGTTAATGCCCGGAATCTTCGGACCCTGGAAGTGGACCGGGGGGTTCTGGCTCGACTCGCTCCGTTGGTGCCTCCTTCGGTAGTACTGGTGGCCGAGTCCGGGGTTCGGGGGGCGCGCGATCTGGTGGCCCATGGGTCTTGTGGGGCCGACGCGGTCCTGGTGGGTGAGGGATTGGTGACGGCCCGCGACCCGCGCGATGCCGTTCACAATCTGGTCGCCGCAGGCGCTCACCCGGCCGTGAAACACGCGCGGTAGGGGGTTGGCGGTGGGAACAGATGTGGGAACGGATGTGGGAACGGATGGTGCGGCCAGTTTGTCGCCCGATTGGTTCGGACCCTACGGCGGTCGGTATGTGCCGGAGGCTCTGGTACCTGCCCTCGCCGAACTGGACCGAGTCTTCGGCGAGGCGATAACCGATGCCGACTTCGTGGATGAGTTCGACGGCTTGCTGCGGGACTACGCGGGACGACCGACCCCTTTGACCGAGGCATCCCGGTTCTCCGCTCACGCCGGCGGGGGGCGCGTGCTGCTCAAGCGGGAGGATCTCAACCACACCGGCTCCCATAAGATCAACAATGTTCTGGGTCAAGCCCTACTGGCAAAACGTATGGGAAAACCTCGAGTGATCGCCGAAACCGGCGCGGGTCAACATGGCGTGGCCACGGCGACCGCAGCCGCGCTGCTGGGTTTGGACTGCGTGGTCTACATGGGCGAACTGGACACACAACGTCAGGCGTTGAACGTGACCCGGATGCGACTTCTCGGTGCTGAGGTTGTTCCGGTTTCGTCGGGCAGTCGGACCCTGAAGGATGCATTGAACGAGGCGTTCCGTGACTGGGTGACGAACGTGTCAACGACCCACTACGTGCTCGGCACGGTGGCTGGTCCCGCGCCGTTCCCAATGGTCGTCAGGTGGTTTCAGCAGGTGATTGGGCTGGAGGCGCGCGAACAGGTTCTCGTCCGCACTGGTCGGCTTCCGGATGCGGTCATCGCGTGTATCGGGGGTGGCAGTAATGCCATCGGGATCTTCTCGGCTTTTCTCGACGACCGGGCCGTGCGCCTCTACGGGTTTGAAGCGGGAGGCGACGGCATCTCCACCGGAAGGCACGCGGCCACTCTGTCGGCCGG
>JAUYKX010000110.1 GCA_030699055.1 Candidatus Nanopelagicales bacterium | reverse complement strand
CTCGGCTTCGCGGCAGGATCGATGTTCTTGGTTTTGGAGGCCCGTAGCCGGGCACCGATGATCGATCCACGGCTGTTCAGGCTTCGCGGGTTCAGCGCCGGCTCCCTGTCCAACACCGTCCAGTTTTTCTGTGCCTTCGGGTTCTTCTTTACTTCGATGCAGTACCTGCAGTTCGTGGTTGGGTTCTCTCCGCTCAAGGCAGCGGTCGCCGTGCTGCCGATGTCCGTGGCCGTGATTCCGATCGCCAGACAGGCGCCAGTCCTTGCCGCCCGGGTGGGCTTCCACCGGGTGGGGAGCACGGGCCTGGTCCTGATGGCGGTCTCCCTGTTGATGATGTCGCGGTTGACCGTTGATCTGAACTACTGGCTGTTGGCCAGCGCTTTGGTCGTCTTCGGCGCGGGGATGGGATTCGCCGGTGCGCCCGCGACTACCGCGATCACCGGTTCGCTGCCGCGCAGCAAACAAGGCGTGGCCTCGGCGATGAACGACACGACCCGTGAGGTCGGGAGCGCCCTGGGAATTGCGGTGCTGGGCAGCGTTCTCAACACCACCTACCGGTCGGGTGTCGAGTCGGCAACCGACCAGTTGCCGGCCGAGGCCGCTGAGGCCGCCCGGAGTTCGATCGCTGCCGCGGCGGAGATCGCCGGGCAGTTGGGTCCGGCCGGGGCAAACCTCAGGCAGGTCGCGAACGCCTCGTTTGTCGACGGATTCTCCGATTCGCTGCTCATCGGGGCAGTCTGTTTGGTCGCGGCGGCGGTGTTCGTGTTCCTGCGGGCCCGACCGAGGCCAGACCCCGAACCCGCCAGTCAGCTCCCCGCGACCGATTGACGGTTTCGTTCGACGAGGGTTTCGGTATAAGAGGGGTTCGAGTAGTTGAAGAAGTCAACAATCACGATGTTGGTGGGCAGACCAGCCCCGGACCAGGACACCATCTGCTGCGCCACCGACTGCTGCGACCCCGATTGATTAACCAATTGGCTGAGGGCGAAAAGCGAACAGTCGCCTTCCGGCAGTAGGACGCACTCGCCGTAGGTGAGGTTGTCCGTCGACAACTGCATTTGGCTGACGAAGAAGCCACACCAGTTGGCCGGTTCATCTCCCTGCTTCGGCGTGCCGTCGGCTTCGGCTCCCACGGATTGCGTACCCCGGCACTGCGGAGGCTTGGCGGCCAACTTGGCCTGCCGCTGTTCGAGTTCGATCCGGTTGTAGTTGCTGCTGACCGTCGGATCCTGGGTCTTGGGCCATTGCGACAGGATCGCCTGGTCCCGGTTGCGGAAACACGGATTCGCGGGCAACTCACTCGGCTCGGCGAGCACCACGAGATTGCGATCAGCCTTCCAGGCGCGCCCGAAACCGACCTTGCGGGCCAGGTCGCCGTCCGGAACGTCGATCACGTCGCGAGACCAGGCCCGCGAACATACGGGCCCGATTCCGGTTCCGTTCGCGGGCACGTACTTCAGCAGGTACTGGGCGAGGATCTGTTCGTAGAACTGGGCGACGCGGGGATCCGTCGGCAGGTCGACATGCTGGAAGTCCAGAATCACCTGCTCCTTGGGATGGGCGTGAGCGAACGCCAGGATGTCATCGAGCGCTCGAGTGAGTGATTGGGACACGACCGTGTGGTGCAGTACGAGTTCGACGGACAGCGGATCCGGCGGAAGGGGAATCGGCCCGCCCGCCGACTTGACCACCTGATCGGCGGGTACCCCGACCCGCAGGTCCAGGTAGCGGATCCCGGACTCCAGTTGGTCGCGCAGACTCACGTCCTGAGCCCGGGAGAACGCGGCCAGTCCGCACGGCTCAGCGACCAGCATCGCGCTGATGGCCTCCTGGGTGCCGGCGATGACCTCGTTATCGCAGGGCTCGTTCGTGTTGATGAAGCCCGATCCCGAGTCGTGGGTTCCGGGGATCAGGATCTGACCGAGGGTGACGTCGGGGTGGTCCCGGTACGTCGTTTCCATCCAGGAACTGGCGGCGGAGGAAGTTGGCCTCGGCGTATCGGCCGGTTGAGCCGGGCTGCCGGAACAGCCGGACAGCCAGAGGCCCGCGGCAGCCACGCCGATCAACGGCCAAGCCCGGAGGCTGCGTGCGGTCATGTCGAACCTCTCGATTTTTGAAGCAGGTGGTCGTTGTCGGACGTCGACAATGATCCACAGTAGGGAAGTCGGGCAGTCGAGGCGCGTTCACGTCCATCGACCGGGTGCCGGCTCCCGACCAGGGGGCCGTTGGCGTCCTCCGCTGCGAGGGCCCCGCATCTACCGGCATCTTGCGGATTACCACACGGTCGTGGCCCCCGGATGCCGATGCGACCTGAGTCGGCGGTCCTTGGTCACCAGTCGCCACCCGTTCTCGATGGCCGTTGCGTAGATCAGTCGGTCGGCCGGATCGCCGGGAAAAGACGCAGGCAGTCCAGTGGCGGTGTCCGCGATCGCCGGCGTTGTCGGAGCCGTTCGAATGTCGGCCGCCAGCCCATCGAGCCATGATCGGATAGGCACCGCCACGGTGATCCGGTCGTGGCGGGCCAGCCAGGCAAGCTCGAACCAGGTAATTGCGTTCACCGCTAGTTCGTCAGCGGTCTCAATTTCGGATATCGCGGCGTCGCTGATCCGCTCCGGCTCCGCCGACCACCAATGAACGACGTGCGAGTCGAGAAGAACCGTCTTCAACGGAGATTCCATTCGGCTGTCGTCGAGAAGAGCTGGTCATCCGGGTCCGTGGTCGCCGCCATCCCGGCGAAGCGATCGCGCAGCCCATGGGGGCCACGTGCCGGAACCAGTCGGGCGACAGTGCGACCGTGCTTGGTGATCTCCACCTGCTCGCCAGCGGCGACCTGATCCAGCAGAGACAGGATATGAGCCTTTACCTCAGTTGCGGTCATTATTTTGGTCATGTAGTCAGAATAGTGGTCAGCGGTCAGTCACACCAGCCCTCGTCGGAGTGGGGCCGATGGTGGATTCGCTCCCGGGGGTTCGGGGTGGTGAGGCTTTAGTATCCCCCAATGCGCGCGATGCTGATCGTCAACCCAAATGCGACGGCTATTCGGCGGGGGGTCGGCGAGTTGTTGGCGACGGCAATTGCCGATCACGCCCGGGTCGAGGTGGTCCCAACAGAGGACCGTGGCCATGCGACGGACCTGGCGGCTGGCGCGCGCGAGGACGGCATCGACCTGGTCGTGGCGTTCGGTGGCGACGGAACAATCAACGAGACGGTTCAGGGTTTGCTCGGGGACCCTGATGTGAAGAATGGCAATCCGGTACCGCGGTTCGCGGCCATCCCCGGTGGCTACGGGAACACGTTTGCCCGGAACCTCGGATTCCCGCTGGGCGTTCGAGGGTCGGCCCGTCGGTTGTCCGAGGCTCTGAGCCAGGATCGGATCCGCACCGTGGGCCTGGGTTTGGCAAAGGCTCCGTCTCCGTTGACGCCGGCGGGCGACCGGTACCGGTGGATCTGTTTCTCGGCGGGCCTCGGAATCGATGCCGAGATCATCCGGACCATCGACCGCATCAGATCGAAAGGTCGAAGGATCAATGGCTTGGCATACGTCA
>JAUYKX010000109.1 GCA_030699055.1 Candidatus Nanopelagicales bacterium | reverse complement strand
CGCAATTGAGTATTGCGAAGGTCGGTGCCCGCCAGAAGGCAACTCCTCAGATCAGCACCGGCGCGCAGCAACACGTGCCCGCAAGGCAGGTCAGGGCTGCGGACAGCACTACGCTCACTGTCGCCATGAGAGCGACTCCGGTTCGTCGAACTCCGGTCGACTGCGGCGAAGCCCTGATGGTAGAGCCGAGGATTTCGACGCTTGGCCGAATGAGCCTGGGAGACGGCGACGATGACCTCGCTCGCGGTTCTGACCAGTTTCGCCCGCTTGCGGCGGAAGCTGAAGGCAACCCTCCCCCGAGCTTGCTCCACCGAAGCCTTTGACCAGGTCGCCAGGGCCCGGGGTGGCCCGTCTTTGCCTGGGAATGCGATGAGCCGGACGGAGAACCGATCCTTGTTGCCCGACCTCCCGAGTAGCTGCCTGCTCCACCGGATTGGCGCCGTCACCTTCTTCCCGCGATGGGAGATCCGGACCCGGCCGATGATCACACCCGGGTTGCTGGTGCCCGGACGCCGTCTGGTTCCAGGTTGGGGCTCTGCCGATCCCGATCCGGCGAAAGGGGCTCGCGGATCCGGGTCGGACATCTGGCTGCCGACGGTTCCCACGGCTCGGGTCGGATTGGGCGCGAATGGCTCTTGGGCCGAACTGGGGACCGCGGCAACCATGGCGCCGATCACACCCGCGGCCAACACAGCGCTGCCCCGCCGTAGCCCTGGCCTGTTCCTCACCGTCGTCCATCTGCTGAGACCCGGGCGCTTCCCGATTCTCGCCCGTCGGCCATGAAGAGTCATCGATTCCTCACCCTGGCCCAGCATGAGCGTTTGTCTCCCCTCATCGAACGGATATCCACCCGTTTGGGTCAATGCCGCAGGCCACTCGTGTCCGGTTCAGCCCGACGGCGGGCCGTCGGTGCTGGATGCGCCCCAACCGGTTCCCCAGGCGTTGTTCAGCCCGGTCGCGATGTTCACCTGGCACTGCGCGCCGTAGGCATCTGCCGGGATTTGACCTGGCGCGCAGAACTGGGTGATGTCGGTGGGTGGCTGCTGCGGGTAGCCCATATTGAACCGCTCTCCCAGACTGTTGGACCCGAGCCAGGACTGCAGTGACGGGAACGTTGCCCAGGTGTCCGTGCTGCTGGTCCCACCCGGGTTCGACGATGTGGCACCAGTGATCATTCCGAATCCGCACTGATAATTCGCCAAGATGTCTGCCGGGGTGGTCTGACCCGCGATCGACGTGGTTTCGATCACTGACGCCAGGTAGATCCGCCAGTTCACTTCAGAGATGATCAACGCGGCACTGCTGGTCGACAGTGGGTGACCCTGGTTCCACTTGGGGATCGAGACCGAGAACGTCTCGGTCTGACTTCCCGAGCATTTACCGAACGCGAGGAGCGCGTTCTGCAGGCGGGCGGGCGGGAGATTCAAGCCCGCGACTTGTTTGTAGGTCGGTGTCTCGGGAAGCTGGACCACGACATCCACCGTGGTGTTGGTCCCGTCAGAACTCGGGGTCGCGTTCGTGATCTGCAGATTCGACTGGTTGAAGCGGGCACTCGGAGCCGGCAGCGAAGCGTCATTCACGGCCGCGCCATACCGCAACTGACCGTTTGTCGCGTAGGACGGATCCAGCCCCGCCGCTTTCACCAGGTCGGCCGCTGCCCAGTTGATTCCCATGAACATCTCCGGCTGGTAGGTCCAGGTCGGATTCGGCCAATCGCTGATGGGCGGGGCCGGCGTCCCGTAGTTCACCGGTGCCGGCGGTGTGTGAACAGGATTGGCGAACGTCACGGGAATGTTGACATCCAGCAGCGTGGCGGACACGGAACGCCAACCGAAAAGCCAGTAACCAACCGTCCCGGTCACGGTTATCTCGACCGCTCCGTTTGTGCCCTGCTGGGTGACGCTGCCTTGCCCACCCGGCAATCCGGCGACAGTGCAGGTGGATCCGGTGACGGGATTGCAGTACGCCAACGTGACATCCACGCCGGCCTCAACGATCGCCAGATATGAGGTGGTGTTGAAGCTGACGTAAACCAGACTCACGAACCCGTTCCCGTAGTCGAATCCGAGCGTGATCTGCTCGTTGATGAAGTAGAAGTCCATCGGCACCGACGCGCCGATGTCGAAGGATGTGAACTTCGGCGCCCAGTCGGAACCAGAATGCGAGTTCCACAGATCGTAGTCAGCTACGTAAGTCATCGACGCGCTTTCCGTGAATATCCCGAACAAGTCCAGGTTGGCATTGCCCGTCATGTTCAACTGCCTGCTCGGGTTGGCGCTGCCCAGATCGACACCCATGCCTCCTTCCACGCCGACTTCCAGCGCACCCCACAGGTTGACCGCGCCGGAGAAGCCGAGATCGGCGCTCGTTTTCAGCAGATCAACATCGAGGTTCAGGCACGGCCCTTTGTCCTGGTTGGGCAGGTTCCGCCAGGTCGAACCGTCCTCCAACTTCACCGAAGCGCCTTCGCATGTAACGCCCGGATCGGAGGTCACGTCGAGTCCAGCGAGGTTAAAGGCTTCGATGTCGACGTCCAGGATCACGTCAGCACCGTCGCTCGAGACCGAATACAGGCCATGAATTGTTGCGCCGACTCCGAGGATGCTGCCGACGAAGTCAATCGCCAACCCGAAGAACGGCATGTTCGGAACGTTGCTGGCTATCGCGCATCCATCTGGTGCGATGAGGATCTCGAAATAGTCCGCCTGCAGCATCCCGTCGAAGGCGTTCACGGCCAGCGTGGTGGCCTTCGCGTCGCCAATGCTGAACGCGAAGCATGGCGATGTCTCCGACGCCTGGAACGCGAAGTTCATCGGAGTGCCGGGCTGGATTCCCAGGAATGAGGTTAGCCTGCCAATGGTGGTTGAGGAGTCCGACGGCGTTGTTACCGACGCGCCGAAGCCGAC
>JAUYKX010000107.1 GCA_030699055.1 Candidatus Nanopelagicales bacterium | reverse complement strand
CCATTCTTTCGCCGACGCGCGGAGCCTGGCGTCCTCGGCTTCTTGGGCGGCAAGGCGGCGTTCCGATTGCTTCTCCAATTCGATGTTGTGTGCGCGCGCCGCGGCGAGCTCCTCGGCCGTCGGCTCGAACGCGAGCGGGCGCGGTGAAAGGTCCTTGGGTACCCTGTCGTCCGTTCGCTGGAAACAACGGGGGTGGTTATGGCGGATTCATCGGCGCCGTCTTGGGCGCATCGGGTTACACGGGGCGGTAGAGGCGACAGAGACCAGTCGTCCGTCGGGGGTCAGGGTGTCAAGTCGCCTGACCGATCACCGGCGGCGAAGCGTTCGCGGAGCCAATCGCGATGGCGCGATCCCAGGCTTGGTGCCGGGATTGCTCTGGTGGCGGCATCGGTCGTGGGGGCGACATCGATAGTGGCGGCGGCTGATCAACGGGTGCCGGTCCTCGTGGCCGCGCGCGATCTGGCGGTGGGAACGGTCATCGGTCCCGGCGATTTGCGTGAGGCTCCGACGCTCCTGGAAGAGGCCGACAACTACCTGTCCGGACCGGTCTCTGACGTGGTCGGCAGGCAGCTGACCCGCAACGTGGCGGCCGGCGAATTAATGCCCCGGACCGCGCTGGGCGACAACAACGGCGGCGGACGGCTAGTGACCTTGGCGGTGGAGCCCTTGCATGGCCCAATCTCCCTGCAGCGGGGCGACCGGGTCGACGTTTACGTCTCGCCGCGAGATTCGATTGGCGCGGGGTCGGAGGGAGCGAGCCGGTTGGTGCTGTCCCGGGCACTGGTGTTCGATGCGGCCGAGGAGACCCGGGCCACCGGTGAAGCGGCAGTTGTCCTGCAGGTGGATCCCAATGCGGTCCATTCGCTGGTGTCGGCTTCGCGAGGTGGAGTAATCGACCTCGTTCAGGTTCCGGTGAGTGCCCCGTGACCGGCGATCAGTCCATCGTTCTGGCTCTGGCCAAGAGTGAGTGGGAATCGGATCTGATTCTGGCCATCGACCAGGTCCTGAAGGGAACCACCCCCGGAGCGGGATCTTCTACCGCAGCCCCCAAGGCTCCGTCCGGGCTTCGGGTTCAACGGTGTGTTGACGTGGCCGACTTGCTCGTCACAGCCGACTCCGGTCGAGCGGCGGTGATTGTGGTCGACCCGACGTTTCCCCGGCTCACCGCCGAAGTGGTCGGACGGCTGGTTGCGCGACCGGTCGTCGTGTTGGCGGTTTGCCCCGGCGAGCAAGCGGAACGGCAGGCGCGTCAACTGGGATTCGAACGGGTCGTACAGGTCGGCGGTGGGGAACTCGTTCGAGCGGCGGCAGCGGTGGTCGCCGTGGCCGCCTGGCGCCTGTCCGGTCGAACGGGTGCGCCCGAGGGCGTGGGTCACCCGGAGAGAGCCGGAATGGCCGATCGGCTGGAGATTGTTGACGAGGTTTCGCCAGACCTCGAACTGACCGAAGACAATGGGTCAAGCCATGGGTCAAAGGGCCGGATTATTGCCGTCTGGGGCCCGGCCGGAGCGCCGGGGAGGACAACGATTGCGCTGGCCCTGGCGCATCTGGCGGCCCTGCGGGGAACCAGCACGAGGATCATCGATGCCGACCTGCGGACGCCGGGGGTGGCGGCCGCCATTGGGCTGGAGCCGGAATCGTCGGGACTGGCCGCCGCCGCGGCTCTGGCCGACCGGGGTTCGCTGACGACCTATTCGCTGGCCAGGCAGGCTCGGCAGTTGGGGGACCGTTGGCGGGTACTGACCGGGATTACCAATGCCGATCGGTGGTCGGAGGTGGCACCGACCGGGATGCCGACGGTCTTCAAATGCGCGACGGCGCTGGACGAGTTGGTCGTCGTCGACGTTGGCTCGAGCCTCGATCGGGAGGACGATGTCTTGTTCGATCAGTTGGTGCCCCGTCGCGACGCCCCGGCTTTCTACGCGCTGGCGGAGGCGGACGTCGTGGTGGCGGTTGGATCCTGCGCACCCGTCGGGTTGGCCCGGATGCTCAGTTCCCTGCCGCGGTTGAGAGAGGCCACATCGGCACCGGTGATTCCGGTGGTGAACCGAGTTCGGCGATCGCTCGGAGAATTCGGGAGTCGTCGTCGGCTGAAGGAGTTGCTCGATTCCGTCGACTTGGTCGATCCCGCCCTGATTCCGGACGACCAAGCCGCCCTCGATGCGGCGACCCGTCGACAGTTGCTGCCGACTGAGTCCGACCTGAACTCGGACTTCGTCCGCGCCGTGTCATCGCTGCTCGACCAGCTCGGGGTTTCGGCAGTCGACCTGGCTGCGGGATACTGAGTCGCTGTTTGACGCCGCAAAGGACCCGATCGCTTCATTTCGGAGTTCCGTCACGAATTGGGAGGCACTGGCCCTGATGACCCGGTCGACGGAAGATCCAGCGTTTGTCCCGGCGAACCGGGGGTCGGAGGGAGATCTCCGTGGCTTGATCGTTGACTGGGGAGGAGTGCTGACCAACAGCCTGGAAAGCGCCATGGGGTCGTGGGCGGAAAGCGAACAGGTCGACCTCATCCACTTCGCCACGCTGATGCGCACTTGGTTCGGGAATGAAGCCAACGATGAAGCGGCGATCAACCCGGTTCATCTACTTGAGCGCGGCGAGATGGAAGTGCCTGATTTTGAAGAGCGACTCGCCGAAGGCCTGAGCGATCTGGCGGGCACACCGGTGACCCCTGCCGGACTACTTCAGCGGTTGTTCACCCAGTTCGTTTCGGCCCATGACATGAATGCCCTGGTTCGCCGGGCTCGCCAACATGGAATCCGCACGGCATTGCTCTCGAACTCGTGGGGCGACCATTACCCGGAACACCTGTTTGACGGGATGTTCGACGCGGTCGTGATTTCCGGGCAGGTCGGAATGAGGAAACCGGAGGAGCGGATTTATCTCCACACCGTCGAACTCATTCGGCTGGCCCCGGCCGAATGCGTATTCGTTGATGATCTGCCGCATAACGTCCAGGCGGCGACCGCGATGGGAATGGTCGGCGTTCAACACATTGACTACGAGACGACCGTCACCGAACTTGAGACCGTCTTCGGAGTCGAGTTGCGCACTTGAGGCGCAGTGGCACCACCATCTGGGGCGCGAACCGTGAAACGATTGGAGGATGCCCCAGCGACTGAGCGCCGTAGATGTCTCCTTTCTCTACCTGGACGATCCGACCACCCCGATGCATGTGGGCAACGTCGCGATCTTCCAACAACCCGAGGACGGATTCGACTACGACCGACTGGTTCGACTGATCAGAGGGCGGATTGCCCTGGTTCCCCGTTATCGGCAGCGGGTGCGGTGGGTGCCCGGTCGTTTGGCCAATCCCGTGTGGGTCGATGACGAGAGTTTCGATGTCACCTACCACGTGAGGCGCTCGGCGTTGCCGCGGCCGGGAACCGAAGCACAGTTGCGTGATTTGGTCGGTCGGATCATGTCCCGGTCGCTGGACATGTCCCGGCCATTGTGGGAGATGTATTTGGTCGAGGGGCTTGAGGGTGACAGATTCGCGATTGTCAGCAAGACCCACTACGCGATGATCGACGGAATCAACACCCTCGACATCGGTCACGTGATTGTCGATCCGGACCCGGCATCGCGACAACTGGCGACCGACGAATGGCGCCCGGGTCGCGAGCCATCCCGGGCGAACCTGGTGCTCGGGGCTGTGGGTGATCTGGTGCGCAGTCCGGCGAATGCGGTCGATCATGCTCGTCGCAGTGTTTCCGATCTGTCTCGGACAGCAACGGGGATGGGTCGCAACCTGGTCGGCTTGGCCGCGGCGGCTCTGACCGTGGCCCGTCCCACCCCGCCCAGCCCGCTCAACACCGAGGTCGGGGAGCAGCGGCGCTTTTCCACGGCGGCCATGAGCTTGGAGGATCTCAAGGAGATCCGAAGGGAACACGGCGGCACCATCAATGACGTGGTGCTGGCGATCGTGGCCGGGGCGTTGAGGGGCTGGCTGTTGTCGCGCGGTGAGATGGTTACGCAGCGCAGCACGGTGCGGGCCATGGTTCCGGTCAGCGTCCAGAGTGAGGCAGGGGCTCCCGCGGGCTCCGATGTCGCGGCGTTTCTCGTTGACCTGCCCGTGGGGGAGCCGGACCCGGTGGTGCGGCTGCAACGGGTGACCTTCGAGATGGGCAGGCACAAGGAAAGCGGCCGTCTGCTGGGCGCGGACGCAATCGTCGCGCTGGCCGGATTCGCGCCGCCGACGCTGCACGCTCTCGGGGCGCGGGCGGGTGTAGCGCTGAACAAGCGGACGTACAACCTGGCGGTAACCAATGTTCCCGGGCCACAGACTCCGCTGTATGTCGCGGGGGGGTTGATGCTGTCCTGGTACCCGGTCATTCCGCTGTCGAAAGGGCAGGCGGTGAGCATTGGGCTGACTTCTTATCACGGTGGGGTCTTCTTCGGAATCAACGCCGATCGGGATTCCTTCGCCGATGCCGACGTATTGGCTCAATGTTTGCTCGATGCGGTCGATGAACTAAAGGACGCATCCCGTTCGGTGAGACGGGCGCCAACCAGAACTGTCACCTCGCGGCCGAGGAAGCGCAAGCCGCTGGCCGACGGTGAGAAGTCCGGGAATGCATCCCGCGCTTCCGGCGCTTCGAAGGGATAGCGTCACGTTTCGGCGCTCACTTCGGTGGGCGTGGAAACCAGATTGGCAACGGGAAGCATCGGAGGGCGACCGGGGGCGAAGGAGGTGGTTCTGCCATGGCGGAGCACCTGGGTCGACGCCGGGGTCTGGTCCTCGGGGCTGGCGGCGTTCTCGGGGCGGCCTGGGCGGTCGGTGCCTTGGTCGCTTTGGAGACGGTACACGGATTCGATCCCCGTGACGCCGATGTGATCGTGGGGACGTCCGCCGGTTCGGTCCTGGCGAGTTTGCTGGCCGCTGGCGTCTCCGCTCGCGACTTGTTGAATCATCAAAGAGGAGTCCCGCTGCGGGAGGGGCCGCTGGCCGGCTTCTCCTGGGATTACGAGCGGGCGACGGCGCGTCGGCCGGGCTTGCCGGACTTTCGATTCCTCGGCTCGGGCAGTTTGCTCAGAAGCGGTGCGCGGCGGATGCGCCAGATGCCACCGACGGCCGTCCTCAGCGCTTTCCTGCCCCGGGGCTCACAGTCATTGGACCGCATCAGACATTTGGTAGAGGCCATTACGCCGATGGATGAGTGGTCGAGCCATCCCAACGTGTGGATTTGTGCCATGGACTACGACACGGGCCGAAGGGTCGCCTTCGGTCGGGAGGGTTCACCCAAGGCGGCGCTGGCGGAGGCGGTGATGGCGTCGTGCGCCATCCCCGCCTGGTTCAAGCCGGTGCGGATCGACGGCAGGTCTTATGTCGATGGCGGAGCGTGCTCAGCCACTTCGGTTGATCTGCTGGCCGGCTTGGAACTGGACGAGGTTTATGTCGTCGCGCCGATGGTGTCCTTCGCCATGGACCGACCGGATCATCTCTTGACGAAGATCGAAAGGCGCTGGCGGGTTCAGGTGACCAAGCGGTGTTTGCGGGAGGTCGAAAAGGTTCGCACGCGAGGGACGGATGTCACCGTGATCGGACCGGGTCCGGAGGACTTGACCATGATCGGGGCGAACTTGATGGATGTTGGCCGGCGGATCGGTGTGTTGGAGACGAGCGTGCGGACGAGTCTCGACGCCTTGCGAGATCCGGACCATGTCGGTCCGGATCATCTGGCGGAGGTGGGTTGAGCGATGGATCTGGTGACCGCCGTCCCG
Organism: Candidatus Nanopelagicales bacterium; assembly: GCA_030699055.1. Classification (GTDB taxonomy): domain Bacteria; phylum Actinomycetota; class Actinomycetes; order S36-B12; family UBA10799; genus JAUYKX01. The sequence continues at coordinate 1,445 of JAUYKX010000107.1, read as the reverse complement.
CCGGTGGCCAATGAACCGATCCTGGAATACGCGCCGGAAAGCCCGGAGCGAGATCGCCTGGTGGCCGAACTGGCGAGCCTGACCGCCCAAGCGCCTGTTGACCTGCCGGCGGTGATCGACGGCGTAGCCGAGTTCGGTCAAGGTGAGTCCTTCGATGTGGTGGCACCCCATGCGCATCGGCAGGTGCTGGGCCGGTCATGGGGGGTAACCGAGCGGCAGGCGGCCTCCGCAATAGAGGCGGCACGAGCCGCTGCTCCCGGTTGGCGTGAACTGCCCTTCGCCGAACGGGCCGCGGTGATGCTGCGGGCCGCCGAGTTGATTTCCGGCCCCCGGCGGATGCTGCTCAACGCGGCAACCATGCTGGGCCAGTCGAAGACCGCCATCCAGGCCGAAATTGACAGCGCGGGAGAACTGATCGACTTCTTGCGTTACAACGTCGCGTTCGCCCGGCAGGTGCTGGAAAACCAACCGGAGTCTTCGGCCGGCGTGTGGAACCGGATGGACCATCGCCCTCTCGAGGGTTTCGTCTATGCGGTGACCCCGTTCAACTTCACGGCCATCGCCGGCAACCTCCCGACGGCACCGGCTCTGATGGGCAATGTCGTTGTGTGGAAACCCGCACCTACTCAGCAGTTGGCCGCTCATTTCTTCATGAGGATTCTGATGGAGGCGGGTCTACCTCCGGGCGTGATCAACATGTTGCCCGGTGACGGAGCTGCGGTATCGCGGGCGGTGTTCCGGGACCCCGACTTGGCGGGCATCCACTTCACCGGTTCCACGGCTGTTTTCCGGCACTTCTGGCGCGAGGTGGCGGACAACCTGGAGACCTACCGAAGCTATCCGCGATTGGTCGGGGAGACGGGCGGGAAAGACTTCGTGTTGGCCCATTCGTCGGCGGACATCGACGTGTTGCGCACGGCTTTGATCCGTGGTGCCTTCGAGTATCAGGGTCAGAAATGCTCGGCGGCATCGCGGGCATACGTTCCTCGCGGCATTTGGCGGCGGCTGGCTGACGATCTGGCGGCGGAAGTCGAGTCTCTGTCCGTCGGTCCGGTCACCGACCTGACCAACTTCGCCGGAGCCGTGATCGACGAGCGGGCTTTCGGTCGGGTCACCGGGGCGATCGACCGGGCGAGCCAGGACCCGTCGGTCACCGTGCTCGCGGGCGGCCGGTATGACGATCGGGAAGGCTGGTTCATTCGCCCCACGGTGCTCGTTGGTACGGATCCGACCGCCGATTGGTTCACCACGGAGTACTTCGGCCCGCTGCTGGCGGTCCACGTTTTCGAAGACGACGATTTCGATGAAGTGATCGGCCTGGTGAATCGGACTTCTCCTTACGGCCTGACCGGTTCCGTCATGGCCACGGATCGCGACGTGATCACGCGGGCCACCAGGGAGCTGCGATTCGCCGCCGGGAACTTCTACGTGAACGACAAGCCGAC
>JAUYKX010000105.1 GCA_030699055.1 Candidatus Nanopelagicales bacterium | reverse complement strand
GGTCCCAGCCCAGTCGGCCACGTCTTCCCTGGCCGCCTCCAATACTCGACGGACCTGCCGTCCGGGCCGATGGATGCTGGCCGGGTTGCCCTCCAGCTCCAGGGCTTGGACGAGGGCCGTCACAGCCTCCGGTCGAACCCTGGTCGAAGCCGCATGGTCCAGATACACCTGGTCCGGATGCCCAGGATCCCGAGGATCCGGCCGACCGGCCGCCACGCTCATACCCCGTACCGTCGACGAAGAGAGCTCAGGATTTCCATCCGGCCAACCTCAACTTCAGTCGCACCCGCGCCGATGTCTCGTTCGAACCCGACGAGCACTTCCGCCAATTGATCGTCCTGGAACACAGCTCGCATCCAGCTCGACAAGTCTCCGTTGGCGGCATGGTGACGAATCACTCCCGAATCGCAGGTCGCGAGGATCCGATGCAGCTCGGTGAGATTAGCCGCGGTACCTCTGAGCACGTCCTGCTCGTCGCGGAAGTAGAACCAACGTTCCGGCGTCAGCGGTTGGGTCACGTACTTGTGCCAGTGGCGCACATGCTGGGTGATCCGATCGGCGATCGTGAACACGGCCGGCCGGGCCACCGACGGAAGCGCTCCGAGAAACGCCTGCCCGGCCTTCATCGATCGCAGGGTTTCGGACACGGTCTCAGGCGCGAGACGACACACCGTGGCCACGACATCGATGATCTCCGGCGACGGCGGTCGACTGCCCGCCACGGCGCAAACCGCGTCCAACTCGCGCAAAGTCTGCGCGTCGAGCCGGTTCGGTTGCCAGGACACCAACGCGTAGCCCCAGTTGCTCTGAGTGGGAATCCGCGCCGTGGGCATCACACAATCCGGCGCATCCTGCGCCTCGTCGGTCACCACCCAGTGCGGCAGCCCGTACGACATCCGTTGCAGGGATACCTCCAGACCCAGTTCGGTCAGGTATTCCGACCTCGCCGGCTCACGCAACCCGGACAGATCGAGCACGACGCTGGTCAGCCGCTCGCGCAGGGTTCCGACCACCCGGGCGGGAGGAGGTAGACCACCGCCGGCCCTATCCGCGGCGCTGTACCGGATGGTGTCGCGCAGACGAGCCAAACCAAGATGATCCCCTTCCGGATCGATCACGAGAATGCAGTACCCGAGAGAGATCAGTCGTTCAGCGAACAGCCCGGCCAACCGGCTCTTCCCGGACCCACTGTCGCCGCAGATCAACAGATTGATCTGCGCCGCCGGGATCTCGACCCAGTCGCCCTGATCATCGATCCCCAGTTGCACCCGCCGACGCTCCGAGAGAATCTTGCGGCCGCTCTGAACGACGGGGCCGTCGAGCAGCTCCCGCACACCGCTCCCGTTGGGCCGATCGGTAACCAGATCAGCTCTCGCCCGAACCGACTCCACGCTATTGGCCACCGCCACCGCCAACTCGGCTTCGTGGAGCAGGGCCAGATCGTTCTCGGCATCGCCGACGGCGATCACGTTCCGCGGGGAGATATCCAACTCGTTCAAGGCCTCGATCAGACCCGTACCCTTTGTCACCCCGGCCGGCATGATCATCAACTCGCTGCGGTTGTAGACGAGCTGACTGTCCAGACCCAGGCGTCGAATCTGTTCAACGGCCGTCGGACCCGCTTGCGCCCCGCAGGCCATCAACACGTCGCCGCAGCGAATCCCGGCTCCGTGATCCCGCAACGCGCGCGCCAACTCGTTCGACACCGGATCGGCCAGCAGCCTCTTCATCCCGCCCACCTGCAGGACGGCCCCGTTCTCGGCCACCACGGCGTCGAAATGATCAGCGAAGTCGGCGAAGACCTGCCGCAACTCATCGATGATTCGGCCGGTGACCAGAATCACCGCGTAGCCCGCGTCCCTGGTTCGCTTCATCGCCGCCAATACCCCGGGCGCAGGACGTTGCCCGTGCTCGGTCAACGTTCCGTCGAAGTCGAGCGCGACGGCTCGGAAATACAGGGCCACGTGGACCAGCCGCCAATCACTTAGGGGCTACTTGCGCTTAACCACTTCCTCGGTCAGTTGCGGAACCACCGAGAAAAGGTCACCGACCACACCGAAGTCCGCGACCTCGAAAATCGGAGCCTCGGGATCCTTGTTGATCACAACGATGTTCTTGGAGGTCTGCATACCCGCCCGGTGTTGGATCGCTCCCGAGATGCCGGCAGCCACGTAAAGCTGCGGCGACACGGTTTTGCCGGTCTGACCAACCTGGTATTGATGTGGATACCAACCGGCGTCAGTCGCCGCCCGCGACGCGCCCACGGCTCCTCCGAGAGCGTCGGCCAGGGCCTCAATCACCTTGAACCCGTCGGCCCCGCCAACACCGCGCCCACCCGACACCACGACCGCCGCCTCGGCCAGTTCAGGGCGCGCATCGTGCTTCTCCTCTACCCGATTCGTGATGACGGCTCGTGACGCGCCATCGGACAAGCTGATGGACAGGTCCTCTCGCTCGCATGGCCCGGCTGCGGCTTCGGGCGCCGTCGAATTGGGTCGAACAGTGATCACCGGCGTCCCGCGTGTCACCCGCGACTTGACGATCACGGAACCACCGAAAATCGACTGGGTAGCGGTAAGATCCGCATCCACCTGAACCGCGTCCGTGATCAGCCCCGAATCGATTCGCACCGCCAACCGCGCGGCGATCTCCTTGCCGTCGGCCGTCGACGCAATCAGCACGGCAGCCGGCGAGTGTGGGCCGACTAACTGAACCAGCACCTCGGCGGCCGGAGCCACCGGGTGGCGATCGAGTTCGGCGTCCTCAGCCACGTACACGCGCCGGGCCCCGTACTCGGCCAGAGCGTCCACGGTCGACCCCGCACCGGCTCCGACGACCACCGCCGAAGGCTCGCCCAGCGACCTCGCCAGAGTCAGCAACTCCAGCGTCACCTTCTTGACTTCGCCACCCGAATGGTCAGCGAGCACCAGGATCTCTGCCATGATCACGCCCTCCTAGATGAACTTCTGACTCGACAGATATTCGGCGATCTTCACTCCGCCATCACCTTCGTCGGTGACCACCGTCCCCGCGGCCCGGGGCGGCGCTGACTCGAAGCTCTCCACCGCCGAAGCGACAGCCGCGAGACCAACCTGATCCGCCGGCACCCCCACCTCGGCCAGAGTCAACCGCTCGACGGGCTTTTTCTTGGCCGCCATGATCCCCTTGAACGATGGGTATCTGGGCTCATTGATTTTCTCGACCACGGAAATAACGGCGGGCAACGATGCGGTCACCTCGTCGTAGCCGTGCTCAGCGATCCGACGAATCTTCACCGTCGATCCCTCGACATCCACCTTGCCCGCAAACGTCAGCTGGGCCTGTCCCAGCCGCTCGGCCACCATCGCCGGAATGACGCTCATCCGGGCATCGGTCGATTCCGAACCGAATATCGCCAGATCGAAACCGCGATCCCCGATCACCTTGGCCAACACCAGGGATGTGGCCAGCGCGTCGGAGCCATGAAGGGCGGCGTCACAAACATGGATCGCCGAGTCGGCCCCCATCGCCAGCGCCTTGCGCACGGTTTCCGAGGCCTTGTCCGGGCCCATGGTGATCACTACAACCTCGCCGCTGGTGGCTTCACCCAGCTGCAGCGCCTCCTCGATGGCGTACTCGTCGAGTTCGTTGATCACACCGTCGACGGACTCCCGATCAAGGGTCTTGTCGTCCGGGTCGAGGCGCTTCTGCGCCCAGGTGTCCGGTACTTGCTTCACACACACTGCGATCTTCATGGTCGGCTCTCGACCTCCGTGAGTTCAGTTCGGTGGGCCTGAATTGTTCGTTATTGTTTGCTCGTTCTTGCTCGTTCTTGCTTCTTCGGTCCCGACTGGCGATCCGTCAGCTCAGCTTGAAGCTTCACCGGCGAAAGCCGTGGCCCGTCAGGCTACCGGCCCCCAGCCGAGCAGCGAACACCACCCCGATATCGGTGTCGGGGTCGACCCCGGCCCGAGTTCGGATGAACGTAGGGTCGGCGAATGGTCACCGCCGGATCCCGACCGCCGCTCCCGTTGACCGGGGAACGGACAGTGCCGGGTGTCGGTCGGGAAAACTACTGGTTTCGCCGCCACGAGGTGGTTTACCGATGGCTCATCGACCTCCTCGACGGGCGCTTGCGGCAGGCCGTGGTCGTTGATGCCGGATGCGGCGAGGGGTACGGGGCCGAAATGTTGTCGCGAGCGGGTGCCCAATGTCTGGCGGTCGACTTGGACTTTCCGACGGTCAGTCACGTGCAGGGGGCCCACGCGACGCGCGAGCGGTCGGGCAACACCGGACAGGTGGGACGACTTCGGCCGCTGGTGGCCAATCTGGATGCGCTTCCTCTGCCGGACGCGTCCGTGGACGTGATCGTCACGTTTCAGGTCATCGAGCATTTGTGGGACGTGCCGAGGTTTCTGAACGAGTGTTTTCGAGTCCTCCGACCTCAGGGCTCG
>JAUYKX010000104.1 GCA_030699055.1 Candidatus Nanopelagicales bacterium | reverse complement strand
GCTGAGTTAGAACCATGACTGCGCCCACCGCCTCGGCGGATCCGGCGCGCAGGGAGCGGACTTTCTTCGGGCACCCGCGAATCCTGGGAACCCTGTTCCTCACCGAGATGTGGGAGAGGTTCTCCTACTACGGGATGCGGGCGATCCTGGTGCTGTACCTGACCACATCGGTGGTCGGACCGAACCCACCGGGCGGCGGACTTGGCTTCAGCACGGGTGAAGCGGCGGCGATCTACGGCACCTACTCGGCACTCGTGTACATCGCTCCGCTGGCCGGTGGATGGATCGCGGACCGGGTTCTATGCCCGCGCAAGGTGGTGCTGGTAGGCGGGATCATCATCGCCTGCGGGCACTACCTGATGGCGGCGGCCGGTCTTACCCAAGCATTTTTTTGGCTGGGACTGCTGTCCATCGCTCTCGGTACGGGCCTGTTCAAGCCGAACACCTACCCGATGGTCAGTCAGCTTTACGGCGAGCACGATCGGCGACGCGACGCGGGCTTCTCCATCTTCTACATGGGCGTGAATGTCGGATCGTTCTTCTCCCCGTTCGTTGTCGGTTGGCTGGCCGACGATTACGGCTGGCACTGGGGCTTCGGCGCGGCCGGAGTGGGCATGACGATCGGCCTAATTCAGTACGTGATCGGTTACCGCAAGTTCGGGGAGATCGGAGCCCACGTTCATCGGCCTGCCGATCGGTCGATTCGAATTCGGGCCGTTGGCGTGGCTATCGGAATCGTGCTCATCGTCGCCATCCTGGTGACCCTCGACCTGACCCTGTGGGATAGCAACCTTTCGATCATCACGACCACCCTGGCGGTGGTCATCGTGATCGCACCGGTCGTGTATTTCTGGCGGATTTTCCGCAGCCCCGACGTCGTCGGTATCCACCGCGATCGGATGAAGGCGCTGATCTACCTGTTCATCGGCGTGGTCATGTTTTGGGCCATCGCCGACCAGGCCGGCTCAACCCTGAACGTGTTCGCGCAGGAGGACACCGACCGCGCAATCGGCGATTACGTCGTGCCCGCCGCGTTTTTCCAGTCGCTGAACCCGATCTACATCATCATGTTGGCCCCGGTCTTCGCTTTCGTCTGGCAGCGTCTGGCCGATCGTGCGCCCACGACACCCGGGAAGTTCTTCCTGGCCCAAGTCGGGGTCGGGATCTCGATGTTGATGATGATCCCGCCGGCGATGGGGGCGGCCAGCGGCCAGTTGGCGTCAGTCTGGTGGTTGGTGACCATGTACTTCGTTCAGACCGTGGCCGAGTTGTTGCTCAATCCGACCGGCCAATCGGCGGCAACCAAGCTCGCTCCCAAGGGCCGGGTCAGTCAGGTGATGGCCTTGTGGTTGATGGGCACAGCCGTCGCCGACGCCATCGGGGGCCAGTTGGCCGCACTGATCATCGATCAGAGCATGGCGGTGTTCTTCGGTGTTCTCGGAGTCGCCGCCCTGGTGGTTTCGGTCATGTTCCTGGTGATGGGCAAACACATCAATCGGCTCATGTCCGGGGTTCGCTGAGCGCCGCCACCCCGAACTACAGGGCAATACCCAACAGGGAGTCGACCGTCCGGGCCAGAAGCCCCGGACCGGTTGGGTCGCCGCCGCCCCGCAGTCGCTGCTCCTCGGCCCAGTCATCAACGACTACCAGAGCCTCCGGCGCCCGCAGGTCGTCGGCCAGCAGTCGCCGGACGTCATCGAGCACGGAATGCGCCCCGGGTCCGTTGGGGTAGGAAACGGCTTGGCGCCATCGTTCGAGCCGGCCAACAGCGGTAGCCAAGTCGTCGTCGCGCCATTCCCAGTCGGACCGATAGTGGTGATCCAACAGCGCCAAGCGGACAGCCATCGGATCAGCGCCGCTGGCGATCAGTTCGGAGACGAACACCAGATTGCCGTCCGACTTGCTCATCTTGCGCCCCTGGTAGCCCACCATCCCGGTGTGGACGTAGTGCCGAGCAAACGGCCTCTGGCCGGTAAACACGGCCGCTTCGGACGCGCACATCTCGTGGTGCGGGAAAAGCAGGTCCGAGCCGCCGCCCTGGACATCGAAGCCGGTCCCCAGGTATTCCACGGCGATGGCGGCACACTCCAGATGCCATCCCGGTCGTCCAGGACCGATCTCCGATTCCCAACTCGGCTCTCCGGGGCGGGCCGCCCGCCACAACAGCGGGTCCAGTGGATCGCGTTTGCCCGGTCGCTCCGGGTCTCCCCCGCAGGCCGCCGATCGAGCGAGCTGCTGCTCGCGATCCAAGCCGGAAACCGAACCGAACCGACTGTCCGCGGCGACCGAGTAGTACCAGTCATCGTCGACGCGATAAGCCGCGCCTTCGCGAATCAGCTCACTGATCCGCGAAACCAGCATCGGGATTGAGTCCACAACTCCGACGAGATCGTCGGGAGGAACGACCCGAAGCTCGGTCATGTCGTCCCGGAACAATGTCACCTGATCATGCGCGAGTTCGCTCCAGTCGGCACCAGTCGCCTCGGCCCGTTCCAGGAGCGGATCATCCACATCTGTGACGTTCATGACGTACATGACCTGGTGTCCGCCATCACGCCAGACCCGGTTCACCAGATCGAACGCCACATAGGTCGCCGCGTGACCCAGATGAGTCGCGTCGTATGGAGTTATCCCGCACACGTACATCCGAGCGGTTTCCGCCGGAGTGGTGGGCCGCAGCTCCCGGGTGGCGGAGTCGAACAGTCGCAGCGGCAGACCGCTGCCGGGAAGCGTAGGGACCGCCGGTCCAGGCCATGGATGCACGAGGGGACGATATCGCCCGGCCTTCAGCCGGTGGCGACGACGCCGGTTCCGAGTAGCACGAGGATCAAAACGCCGAGGATCAGCCGGTAGACCGTGAAGATCAGCACTGAGTGGTTGATCAGCCAGCGCAAGAGCCAGGCGATCGACGCGTAGCCGACTACGAACGCGGCC
>JAUYKX010000099.1 GCA_030699055.1 Candidatus Nanopelagicales bacterium | reverse complement strand
GCCGGATCATCCCCGGCATCCCGACCGTGACCCGGTCGAACTCCGGCAGCCGGTGAGCCAGCCGGACCAGCACCTCCACGAACCGTTCCGGCGGCAGCGGGTACGGGGTCGGCACACGAACCCGTTTGGCGATCATGTCCCCATCGCCGTCGAGGACCGAACCCTTGATCCCCGAACCGCCGCAATCGATCGCCAACGTCCGCGGACCCTCCACGGAATCGGCTACGTCAGGGGGCATCCCCGAAGCGTGCCGTATGGGAGGCCTTGAACGCACGGTTGACGCGTGCCGGTCAGCGTGCCGATCAGCCGGCAGGCGCCCAGGGAGCCGGTTCGCGCTTGAGAAACGCCGTCATGCCTGCCGCCGCTTCCTCCGAGGCGAACAGTCGTCCGGACATCTCCGCCGTCCATTGGAACGCCTCGCCGCGGGGCATCGTCCGGACCCGCCGAAGTAGTTCCTTGGTCGCGGTCAGCGCCTTCGGCCCGCCCTTGCGCAACTGATGGCAGTAGCCGGCAACGGCAGCGTCCAGGCCCTCGTCCGGAACCACCTCGTTCAGCAGCCCGGCCTCCGCCGCCCGCCGGGCTGATACCCGTTCGCCGGTGAGCAGCAGTTCGTATCCGTCCGCCGGATTCATCCGGGCCAGACAAACGACAGAGATCACAGCCGGGGCCAAGCCCAGGCGCACCTCGGAGAACGCCAACTTGGCCGACTCGGCCGCCACCGACAGATCGCAGGCAGCCAACAGCCCGTTACCGCCGCCCGCGACGTGGCCCTGCACTCGGGCGATGGTCGGCTTCGGGTGGTCGAGCACCGCCTCCAACACCTGAACGATCGCCCCCGGCCCGCTCCATCGGTCATCCGAGCCGACTGCGGCGCTTGCGCCCTTGAGGTCGGCGCCCGCGCAGAAGGTGTTACCGGAACCGGTGATGACCACAACCCGGACGGCATCGTCCTCGGCAGCCCGACCGAGCGCCGCGTGCAGCGCCTGCATCGATTCGACCGACATCACATTGCGCTGATCGGGTCGATTCAGCGTGAGGGTTGCGACCTCGTCGGCCACCTCGTAGCGGATTGGATCGGTCACGGCGCTCACAGCGTGCTCATCCCTTCCATGATCGACAGAATCCGCATCATCACTTCGTCCGCACCGCCGCCGATCGAGGTCAGCCGCGAGTCGCGGTAGTAACGGGCAGTCCAGTTCTCCTCCGCGTAGCCCATCCCGCCATGGAACTGCACGACGGCGTCGGCGACCTGCCGCTGAAGTCGACCCGCCTTGAGCTTGGCGATGGTGGCCATGCGCGAGACATCCTGGCCGTCGGCGTATCGCTGGGCGGCCGTGCGGTTGTACTCGATCAGCAAGTCGTTTTCGGCGATGAGTTCGGCCAGCGTGTACTGGATGTACTGGTTGTGGATCAACGGCTCACCGAAGGCGTGCCGGATCTTGAGGTATTCCTTGGTCCGGGTGAGTGCCCGCTTGATCCCGCTGGAAACCATGTAGGAAGCGATCAGCCGCTCGTCCTGGAACTGGGCCATCTGCTGCTGGAAACCGCGTCCCTCGTGGCCGATGGTGTTGGTCACCGGCACTCGGACGTCGTCGAACACCAACTCGGCGGTGTCGGAGCAGTGGTTGCCGATTTTCTTGATCGTCCGGCCGACGGAGAACCCGGGGGTGTCGGTCGGCACGATGATCTGGGACATCCCCTGGTAGCCGCCCTCGGTACCGGTCCGGACCAGGGTGCAGATCCAGTCGGCCTGTGACCCGCTGGTGATCCACATCTTGCGACCGTTGATCACCCAGTGGACACCGTCGCGAGTCGCCCGGGTTCGGATGCCGGCCACGTCGGAGCCGGCCTCCGGCTCGGAAACCGCCACCGACACGACCTGTTGACCGGCCATCGCCGGGGCCAGGTACTGGCGCTTGAGTTCGGGGCTGCCGAAGCGCGCCAGGGCCGGGGTCGCCATGTTCGCCTGCACCGCGATGGCCATGGGAACACCGGCGCAATCGCAGCGGCCGAGTTCCTCGCCGAGGACGAGCGTGAAGGTGTGGTCCACGCCGTGACCGTTGTATTCGGGTTCGTACTCCAATCCGAACGCCCCGACCGCCGCCAGCTTCGGGAACAACTCGTGGGCCGGGAAGATCTCGGCTTCCTCCCAGTCGTCGACGTGCGGGTTGATCTCCTTCTCCACAAAGTCACGCAGGGTCTGGCGGAACTGCCGGTGCTCATCCGTGTATCGCATTTTTTCCTCCTCGGTTTCGAACGGACTCCAGGCCCAGAGCCCGGGCCCATAACGTCGTCAGGGTTTCGGTCACCAACTCCGGATCGTGCTTCTCGTCGCGCAGCACCCACTGCCGACTGAAGCCTTCGACCATCGCGCACAACGCCGACCCGGCCAGGTAAGGATCGAGTTCGCGATCGACGGCGCCCTCGTCCTGCAACCGCCGGATACCGGCCACCGCCCGCTCGACATATCGCTGGCGGAAGTCGGCCAGCAAGACCCCGTACTGCGGGGCGGTCATCACCACCTGCTCGATCACCGCCAACAGCTTGGCATGCATCCGATAGCTGTCGAGGAAGCGCCGATTGGCCGCGGCGATTCGGCTGACCGGATCGGCGTCCTCGGCTCCCACCCGCCACGCTGCCTGAAGCTGTTCCTTGAGGTCGGACAGAACGGCGTCGAGCACCGAGTATTTGTCGGCGAAGTAGGTGTAAACCGTCCCGTGGGAAACACCGGCGACGTCGGCGATGTCGTCCATCCGGGTGGCGGCGAACCCCTTCTGCTCGAACAGCTCACGCGCGGCCACCACCAGGACGTCGCGAGTACGCCTGCCCCGCTCGGTGAGCGGGTCGCGATGACCGACCACTGTCTGGTCGGCACTCACATCGGTTCCTCGGCCAACGGCAGTGCCGAGTTGGGGACGAGCTCGGCCGGAATCTCCACCAACCGGGCCCGCAGTTGCTCACCCAGACCCTTCGCCTGGGGGTCCAACCGACTGGACTCGGCAACACCGCGGCCGAGCAGACCGTGGATCACGACGTTCACGGCCCGCAGATTCGGGAACGAGTGCAAGTCAATCGGAAGTTCAGCGGCTTCCGGGAGCAGGTCACGGATCCGCTCGGCGGTGAGCCAGTTCGCCAACCATTGCCAGCGCAGCTCCGCCCAATCCTCGGGGGACTCGGGAATCCAGATTCCGATGTTGGCCGATCCCCCCTTGTCCCCGGATCTCGCGCCAACAATCGCCCCGAGCGGCACGTGGGCGACCGCCCCTTGATAGCCGGCCGTCGGGCCGTCGTCGGTGTGCCGCTCGGACTCGGGGAGCGAAACCGATTCCGTCGCGACCGAACCGGCGGGTCGGCCCGGCGAGTTGACGTCGGTCTCCGGCAGCGGAACGCCATCGATCTCCACCGACACCCGGACGTGCTCGGGCGAGACAGTGGTGGGCCAGTAGACGCCGAACGGCGTCCCCGCCGCTGGTGGTGAAGTGGCGAACATTCCCGGGTACGAGGCCAGGGCGGATTCGATGACTCGGGTGGTGAACGGCTTGCCGACTCGGCGCGGATCGGAATCCTTCACCGTGATTCGCACATGGGACTGGGCCTCGGCCAGGGTCGGCGGGTTGGGGTGGTGATGGCGATTCAATTGAATGTCCAACTCGCGGACTTCGAGGTCCGACGCGGCCGCCGCCGCTCGCGGATCGGACGCCAACTCCCGAGCCTGATCGATCGACAAGCCGGTGATCGTGCGCAGGGCCAAATCCGCCTTGGCCTCGAAATCCAGTCCGGTCATCACCAGATCGGCCGTATTCCTGAACCCACCCAACGTGTTCAAGGCGACCTTCAGCCGTTCGGGCGGCGACTCACCGCGCACCGGTCCGATCTCGACTCGGTCCGGCCCCTGCTGGGTCAGCTGAATCGTGTCGAAGCGGGCGGTGACGTCGGGATTCAAGTAGGCCGCGCCGCCAATCTCGTAGAGCAATTGCGCGGTCACCGTTCCGGTGCTGACCGCTCCGCCAGTGCCGGCGTGCTTGGTGATGACACTGCCGCCGTCGGCGGCAACCTCGGCCAGCGGAAATCCCACCCGGACCAGGTCCGGGATCTCGGTGAAGAACGCGTAGTTGCCGCCGGTCGCCTGGGCGCCGCACTCGATCACATGTCCTGCTACTAGCGCACCGGCAAGGGCGTCGAGCGCTTCCTGGTTACCGGCCAGAGCATCGTCGTACGACCAACCGTGCCACCAGGCGGCCGGCCCGATGGTGAGCGCCGCGTCGGTTACCCGGCCCGTGATGACGACATCGGCGCCGGCAGCGAGAGCAGCCGTGATCGGTCGCGCGCCCAGATAGGCGTTGGCGGTCAGCGGGCTGAAACCCAATTCGGACAGGCGCTCGCCGGTGTCAACGTTGATCCACGGCTCACCGGACTCCGTCAACTCGGCCCAGCGGGGCATCAGATCGTCACCGGAGACACAGGCGATCTTCACCTGCGACAAGCCCAATTCGTCGGCCTTTTCCCGCAGCGCCGCGGCGGCGCCGGCTGGATCCAGTCCGCCCGCGTTGGACACCACCCGGATGCCGCGGTCGAGGCAGGATCCGAGTACCTGTTCCATCTGGGTCAGGAAGGTGCGGGCCCAGCCGGATCCCTCGCCGTGCTTCATGCGTTGCCGGGCCAAGATCAGCATGGTCAACTCGGCGAGCCAGTCGCCGGTGAGCACGTCGATCGGCCCGCCCTCGACCATCTCCCGCGCCGCCGACAGCCGATCGCCGAAGAACCCCGAGCAGTTGGCAATCCGCACGGGCCGATCGCGATCCTTTGGGCTCATTTCCCGGTTCCCTTCATC
>JAUYKX010000098.1 GCA_030699055.1 Candidatus Nanopelagicales bacterium | reverse complement strand
CCTACCTGCCGTGGATGAATGAGGTGTTCGGGACCGCCCCCATCGGGGCCGACGTCTGGCTGTGGATCATCCTGCTCGGCCTGCTCGTCACACCCTTGGCGTCGATCGACAAGTTCTTCCGCCGGCGGGCCGGGTAGGAGTGGCCAGGGCCGGGGTCGAACCGGCGACCTTCCGCTTTTCAGGCGGACGCTCGTACCAACTGAGCTACCTGGCCCCGAGCCTCGGCGAGATGCGCGCTGCGGCTCGTCTCCGCCGACGCGAATGAGCCCACGAGACTCGAAGCGACCCCGACCGGACTCGAACCGGCGACCTCCGCCGTGACAGGGCGGCGCTCTAACCAACTGAGCTACGGGGCCATGAGCTAATCGCGCCACGATCGGCGCAATCAACCTGGTGCCATACAGGTGCTGCTTGGCACTGCTATTCAGTTGTGCGCCGCACCCCCCCGGGACGGAGGCGCGACGAGAACGCGTATCCCCAACGGGATTCGAACCCGTGTTGCCGCCTTGAAAGGGCGGAGTCCTAGGCCGCTAGACGATGGGGACCGGCCACACCCGGACCTCGACCGTCTCACGCCGAGGGCCGAGGGCCGAGGGCCGAGTAAGCATACGCGACCACTACTTCGGCCGTCGATTACGCACCCCCTCATTCGGTCGACTCGCAGTACGGCCACGGGATGACTAGCGTGTCGGCGTGGAGTTCAACGCTTCCCCGCGCGCGACCATCGGCGTCGAGATCGAGTACGGAATCATCGACCGGGAGACAGGTGCCCTCGTCCCCCGCGCGAACGACCTGCTCGCCGCAGTGGGTTCGGGCCACCCGGAGGGCCGCCACCCCAAAGCGAAGAACGAGTTCTTCCAGTGCAGCGTGGAGGTCATTACCGGCATCTGCGAAACACCGGCCCAAGCCAAGGCCGACATCGCCGCCACCCTGCGCGAGCTCAAACCCTGGCTCGATGCCCAGGGACTCGGGCTCGAATCGACTGGCACGCACCCGTTCAGCAATTGGCGCGGCATGCCCCTCACCCCCCAGCCGCGCTACCAGGCGATGGTGGAGTGGCTGCGTTGGCCGGCCTACCGATTGCTCATCCATGGCGTCCATGTCCACGTGGGCGTCCGGTCGGGGGAGAAGGCGATCGCCATCACCAATGCCCTTGCCCGGTTCCTCCCGCTGCCCTTGGCGCTCTCGGCCTCCAGCCCGTACTGGCACGGAACCGACACCGGGATGGCCAGCGGCCGGACCAAGATTTTCGAAGGGATGCCGACCACCGGAATCCCACCGCATCTGGCCAACTGGGAGGAATACCAACGATCTGTCGAGACCCTGCTCAATGCCAAGAGCATCGAGTCGATCCGGTCGATCTGGTGGGATGTGCGCCCTCACCCGAACTTCGGCACCGTGGAACTGCGCATGTGCGACGGCATCCCCACGCTCGACGAGGCGATGACTGTGGCCGCGATCGCCCAGAGTCTGGTCACCAAGTTCGATCGGATGCTCGATGCCGGCGAGCAATTGCCCAGTCGACCCGACTGGCTGTTGCGGGACAACAAATGGCGGGCGTCAAGATGGGGTCTGGAAGCCGATCTGGTCATCAATCGACGCGGCGACACCCGGCCGATTCGGGGGCTGATCAACGACATGATCACCGACCTCGGGCCGATCGCCACCGGACTGGGCTGTGAGCGCGAACTGCTGGGGGCATTGCAGATCATGGACACCGGGGCCAGCTACGAGCGACAGCGCAATTTCGTCGCCCAGGGTGCGTCAATGCGCGAGCTGGCCCTGTCCCTGGTGGCCGAGCACGACGATTCGCTGCTCCTGGCCGCCCAACCCGAATCCCAACCCGACCAACCCAGCCCGTGACCGAGTCAACGTCAATGCCCGCCACCGACCACACCGCGCTGCTGGCCGAGCTTGACACCCTGCTTGAGTCGCACTTCGACGAGTTCGTCGCCTTCCGGCGGCGGCTGCACATGCATCCCGAGTTGTCGGGCCAGGAGTTCGCCACAACCGAGTCGATCGTCTCCAGGTTGCAGGTTTCAGCCTTGCGGCCCACCATCCTTCGCAGCGGTACCGGCGCGGTGTGCGACGTTCCCGGACTGCGGCCCGGGCCGGTTGTCGCCCTGCGCGCCGATATCGACGCCCTGGCCATGGACGAGTCCATCGATGCGCCGTATCGATCGCAGGTGCCCGGCGTAGCTCACTGCTGCGGCCACGACGTCCACGCGACGATCGTCATGGCCAGTGGCCTGATCCTGGCCCGACTTCTCCGCCGGTTCGATGCCCCTCCTGGATCCGTTCGGTTGATCTTCGAGCCGAACGAGGAGTCGGTTCCCGGCGGGGCAGTCGAGGTGATCGAGCAAGGCCACCTGGCCGGTGTCGCTTCGATCTTCGCCCTGCACTGCGATCCCAAGGCCGACGTCGGCCTCATCCGGGTCTCGGAAGGGGCCATCACCTCGGCGACGGACATCGTGCGGATCCGACTCACCGGACCCGGGGGCCACACCGCTCGGCCAGAACAGGCCGTGGATCTGGTCAAGATCGCTGGCCGAATCGCCGTCGACGCCCCGGGGCTGCTCGATGCCGCCGCCAGCCGACCAGGGGCGATGCGCCTGGTATTCGGGTCGCTGCGGGCCGGCCATGCACCGAACGTGCTTCCGTCCCACGCTTCGCTCGACGGAACCCTGCGGGCCCAGGATTGGGACGACTGGCAGGCCGGGCCCGACCTGCTGGTCAAGGCCGTCGAACAGCTTGTCGGAGACACCGGGGCCGAAGGGGAACTGCAGCACGACCGTGGCGTTCCGCCGGTGGTCAACGATCCCGAG